>SYAA01000291.1 GCA_005789055.1 Actinomycetota bacterium | reverse complement strand
CGCTCAACCAGTTACTCGTCGAGATGGACGGGTTCGGTGAGCGCCAGGGAGTGATCCTCATCGCCGCCACCAACCGCCCGGACATTCTGGATCCGGCGCTGTTGCGGCCCGGCCGGTTCGACCGACAGATTCCGGTCTCCTCGCCCGATCTGGCCGGCCGGAAAGCGGTGTTGCGAGTGCACTCGCAGGGCAAGCCACTGGCTCCGGGTGCCGATCTGGACGGCCTGGCCAAGCGCACCGTGGGGATGTCCGGCGCGGATCTGGCCAACGTGATCAACGAAGCCGCGTTGCTGACCGCCCGCGAGAACGGAACAGTGATCACCGGTGCTGCGTTGGAAGAGGCCGTCGACCGGGTGATCGGTGGACCGCGACGCAAGGGTCGGATCATCAGCGAGACCGAGAAGAAGATCACCGCGTACCACGAAGGCGGCCACACGCTGGCGGCGTGGGCGATGAGCGACATCGAACCCATCTACAAGGTGACCATCCTGGCCCGGGGTCGCACCGGTGGGCACGCCGTGTCGGTGCCCGAGGACGACAAGGGCTTGATGACCCGCTCGGAGATGATCGCCCGCCTGGTCTTCGCCATGGGGGGCCGGGCCGCCGAGGAGTTGGTGTTCCGGGAGCCGACCACCGGTGCGGTCTCCGATATCGAGCAGGCCACCAAGATCGCTCGGGCGATGGTGACCGAGTACGGCATGAGTTCCAAACTCGGTGCGGTCCGCTACGGCACCGAGCACGGTGATCCGTTCCTCGGCCGCACCATGGGAACTCAGGCCGACTACAGCCACGAGGTGGCCCGCGACATCGACGATGAGGTGCGCAAGCTGATCGAGGCCGCGCATGACGAGGCCTGGGCGATCCTGACCGAGCACCGGGATGTGCTCGACGTGCTCGCGGCGGAACTGCTCGAGAAGGAGACGCTGCATCGGGCCGAATTAGAGGTGATCTTCGCCGGTATCCAGAAGCGTCCGCGCCTGACGGTGTTCGACGACTTCGGTGGGCGGATTCCGTCGGATAAACCGCCCATCAAGACCCCGGGTGAGCTTGCCATCGAGCGTGGCGAGCCGTGGCCCCAGCCGGCCCCGGAGCCCGCCTTCAAGAAGGCGATCGCCGCGGCCAGCGCCGTGCATGCCCAGCAGGGCACCGACACCAACGGCAACGGCGCGCACCCGGCCGGTCGCCACCACGCGAACAACGGACCGTCGCAGCCCAACTACGGTGCGCCGTCGGGGTGGCAGGCCCCCGGTTGGCCGCCGCCGCCCCAACAGCAGGGCTACTGGTATCCGCCCCCGCCGGGGTGGGGTTCGCCGCCGCACCAAACGGGTCAACCCCAACCGCAGCATCAGCCTCACCCGACACCCACTCATTCGGCCGCCGGCCCCCAGGATGAACCGGGCGAGGATCACCATCGGCGCACGGCCGACTAACGGACACCATCGGCGCACGGCCGATTAACGGATGGAGAACCCATGCCGAAGCGCGACTCGGTCTCGCTCGACATCTCTGAGTTCGATCAGGACCGCGCCGAAGCGGCGGTTCGCGAACTACTGCTGGCCGTCGGAGAGAATCCGGATCGCCAAGGCTTGGTCGACACCCCGGCGCGGGTCGCACGTGCCTATCGAGAGATGTTCGCCGGGTTGTACACCGACCCGGATACGGTTTTGGAGACCGCGTTCGACGAGGAACACGACGAACTGATACTGGTCACCAAAATCCCGATGTACTCGACGTGCGAGCATCACCTGGTGGCCTTTCACGGAATGGCCCACGTCGGTTACATCCCGGGCAAAGACGGACGGGTGACCGGGCTGTCGAAACTGGCCCGCGTGGTCGACCTGTATGCCAAACGTCCCCAGGTGCAGGAGCGTTTGACAGGCCAGATCGCCGACGCCGTGGTCCGCAAACTCAAGCCGCGCGGGGTCATCGTGGTGATTGAAGCCGAGCATCTGTGCATGGCGATGCGGGGTGTGCGAAAAGCGGGTTCAGTCACCGTGACGTCGGCGGTGCGCGGACAGTTCAAGACCGATGACGCATCGCGATCCGAGGCGCTGGGCCTGATTCTCCGCAAGTGAGGTCGCTCCGCGTACAGGTGATGGGGGTCATCAACGTCACCGATGATTCCTTCTCCGACGGGGGACTGTTTCTGAACCCCACCCGCGCCATTGAGCACGGGCTCGCCCTAGTCGCCGAAGGGGCCGCGATCATCGACGTGGGCGGCGAGTCCACGCGGCCCGGTGCGACCCGCATCGATCCCGATGTCGAGACCGCCAGGGTCATTCCCGTCGTGAAAGAGCTTGCCGCCGCCGGCGTCACCGTGAGTATCGACACCATGCATGCCGCTGTGGCGCGCGCCGCGTTGGAAAGCGGAGCCAGTATCGTCAACGACGTCAGTGGCGGCCGCGCCGACCCGGACATGGCGGCACTGGTCGCCGACGCTGACGTCACCTGGATCCTGATGCACTGGCGTTCGGTCCAGGCTGAGCAACCGCACGAGGTGCCGCACTATCGTGACGTCGTGGCCCAGGTCCGTGCCGAACTGCTCGCCAGCGTCGAGGCCGCAGAGGCCGCGGGCGTCGAGCGCAGCAAGCTGATCATCGATCCGGGTCTCGGTTTCGCCAAGACTGCGCAACATAATTGGGCTCTTCTGCGCGCTCTGCCCGAATTGGCCGCTACCGGCATCCCGGTACTCGTCGGAGCGTCACGCAAGCGTTTCCTCGGCGCCCTGCTCGCCGGCGCTGACGGCACACCGCGACCGCCGGGCGGCCGCGAGACCGCCACCGCTGTCGTCTCCGCGCTGGCCGGGATGCACGGAGCGTGGGGAGTTCGCGTCCACGACGTACGCGCCAGCGTCGACGCACTCAAGGTGATCGGAGCCTGGCAGCACGACACGGAGGGAAGCGATGACTGACCGCATTGAATTACGCGGCTTGGCGGTCCGTGGCAATCACGGGGTATTCGATTACGAACGTCGAGACGGCCAGGACTTCGTCGTCGACGTCACCGTCTGGATGGACCTGTCCGGGGCGGCCGCCAGCGACGACCTGCGCGACACGTTCGACTACGGAGTGCTGGCCCAGCGCGCCGCCGACATCGTCAGCGGTCCGGCCCGCGACCTCATCGAGACCGTCGCCGCCGAAATCGCCGATGACGTGATGGCCGATGATCGGGTGCATGCCGTCGAGGTGGTCGTGCACAAACCTCAGGCGCCGATCCCGTTGACGTTCGCCGATGTTGCCGTGGTCGCCCGCCGCTCCCGCCGCGGTGGCCGCGCCCAGCCCGGTCCCGCCGGAGGCGCGACGTGAGTCGCGTCGTGCTGTCCATCGGTTCCAACCTCGGTGATCGATTGGCCCGACTGCAGGCTGCGGTCGACGGGCTGGGCAAGACGGTCAGCGCAGTGTCGCCGGTCTACGAGACAGACCCGTGGGGCGGAGTGTCGCAGGAGCCCTTTCTCAATGCCATCGTGCTCGCCGATGACGCCGGAATCGACGCGCAGGGTTGGCTGCGGCGCGCCCAGGCCCTGGAACTGGACAACGAACGGGTGCGCACCCAGCGATGGGGGCCGCGAACCCTCGATGTGGACCTCATCTGCTGCTTCGGCGCAAGCGGTCCAGATGATCAGGTGCTCGGCAAGGAAGTGGTCAGCGCCGACGCCGAACTGACGCTGCCGCATCCGCGAGCCCACGAGCGGGCTTTCGTGTTGCTGCCGTGGCTGGCGGTCGACCCGACCGCCGAACTGACCGTGGCGGGTCAGCGCCGGCCGTTACGCGAGTTATTGGAGCGCCTCGACCCGGCTGAGCGGGACGGCGTCCGGTCGACTGATTTGAGGCTGACATGGGGTTGAGGCAGACATGGGGTTGAGGCTGACGTTGCCGCGGGATTTCGAAATCTAATGGGGCCGACACGCAAGCGCGACCTTGCCGCCGCCGCGGTTGCCGCCGCCGTTGTCGGTTATCTGGTGATCCACGGCGTGTACCGGTTCTTCCCGGCCGTCACGCTGTGGACCGGTCTGTCGCTGCTTGCCGTCGCCATCGGCGAGGCGGTGTGGGCGGCAACGGTGCGCAGCCGGATTCGTGATGGCCGGGTCGGCGTGGGTGCGGGGCGGCTACATCCCCTTGCCGTGGCCCGGACCGTCGCGATCGCCAAGGCCTCCGCGTGGGTGGGCGCGGTGACGTTCGGGTGGTGGCTGGGCGTTGCGGCCTACCTGTTGCCCCGGCGATCAGAGTTACGCGTGGCCACCGCCGATACACCCGGGGTGTTCGTCGCGGCGATCAGTGCGTTTGCGCTCGTGGTGGCCGCGATGTGGCTGCAACACTGCTGCAAGTCGCCCGGCGAGCCGCATGCTGCCGACGAAGCGGTCGGTGGGTAGTGCGACTGGGCGCGAATCGCCGCAGCTTGTCGCACCGGGCACGCACTTTCGACGCGGTACAGTCTGGCCATGACCGCTCAGAACCGCGGCGGGAGAAGTAGGCGCAGCGGCCGCAGGCCTGGTTGGCTGCTCGTGACGGCGCTGCTGATATTAGCGATCCTCGCAAGTTCAACGCTGGTATTCACCAGCCGAGTGGACCTGCTGCGCCTGGCGGTGATTCTGTCGCTGTGGGCCGCGGTAATGGCGGCCTTCGCGTCGGTGACCTACCGCCGGCAGAGTGAACTCGATCAGGCGCGCGCGCGAGACATGAAGTTCGTCTACGACCTGCAACTCAACCGTGAGGTCGCCGCACGACGGGAGTACGAGCTTGCGGTGGAGGCGCACCTACGCCGCCAGTTGGCCGGTGAACAGCGCGCCCAGGCGGCCGACGAGATGATCGCCCTGCGCGCTGAACTGGCGTCGTTGCGGTCCAACCTTGAGGTCATGCTCGGCACCGATTTGGGGCAGCGGCCGGCGCTGGAGGCCGAGCGCACCGTCATTTCGGTGCCGGCTCCTCCGGAACGAGTGGAGAGCAGTCGGATCACGCCGGGGGCTCCCGAAGAGGACGCTTTTGCCGAGGAGACCGCCACGGCCGTGTTCGAGAGCCCGATCATCGATGTGCCCGAGGAACCGTTGACTCCGCCCCCCGTGATGCAGCCCCCGCCGCCCCCGCCGCCTCCGCCTCCGCCTCCGCCTCCGATGCCACCGCCTCCGCCGCCGGAATACCGCGGTTCGCACCGGCAGCCCATCGACGCCATAGCGCCCGATCCGCAGCCGGAGGCCCCGTGGCGACCGCCCGAGGTGCGTCGTGGTCGACATTGGTCGGCCGGTGACGCCGGGGTCGCGCGGCCTGGCGAACGGGTTGCCCCAGAGCCCGTTGCCCCAGAGCCCGTCGTTACAGAGTCCGTTGCTACAGAACCCGCGGGCCAGCACACCGGCGGCCATTCGGTCGCTGATCTGATGTCGCGGCTGCAGGTCGACCCTCCGGCCGGTGGCGGCGGTCGCCGTCGCCGCGAGGACTGAGGAGCGCCGGCGCTAGGATCGGTCAGACCGTCCGGGATCCGCAGGGTCGGGACCCGGAACGTTTCTTCGATGTCAGCGAGGTCGTCCAGATGGGTGCCCCCAACGGCTTGCGACCGGCTCGATTGAAGGTCGGTGTCATCTCGGCAGGGCGGGTCGGGACCGCCCTCGGTGTCGCACTGGAACGGGTCGATCATGTGGTGGTGGCCTGCAGTGCCATCTCGGATTCGTCTCGGCGCCTCGCTGAGCGCCGACTACCCGACACCCCACTCTTGGCGGTTCCCGACGTCGCCGACCGGGCCGAACTCTTGCTCCTGACGGTGCCCGATTCCGAACTGCCGGGACTGGTCGCCGGGCTTGCGGCGACCGGCGCGGTTCGCCGCGGCACGATCGTGGCCCACACCTCGGGAGCCAACGGAGTCGCGCTACTGGCCCCACTTGCCGCCCAGGGCTGCGTTCCACTGGCCATCCACCCGGCGATGACGTTCACCGGCGCCGACGAGGACGTGGCCCGACTGAGCGAGACATGCTTCGGGATCACCGCCGCCGACGAGATCGGCTACGCCATCGCCCAATCTCTGGTGCTTGAGATCGGCGGCGAACCGTTTGCCGTTCGCGAGGAGGCGCGAACGCTCTACCATGCTGCGCTGGCCCATGGCAGCAACCACGTCGTCACGCTGATCGCAGATTCGGTGACCGCATTACGCGCCGCGTTGTCCGGACCGGGCCTGCTCGGGCAGCAATCCGCCGACGATGCACCGGGTGGGCTCGCCGAACGCATCGTCGGGCCGCTCGCGCGGGCCGCTCTGGAGAACACTCTGAGGCGAGGTCAGGCGGCTCTGACCGGACCCGTCGCGCGAGGGGACGCCGCTGCGGTGGCCGCACATCTGGCCGCCCTGGAGAACGTCGATTCCGAACTGGCGCAGGCGTATTGCGCCGATTCGCTGCGAACCGCCCAGCGAGCCCACGCGGCAGAGGAGGTCATTGACGTGTTGACCGACTGGTCTCATCCGGCGGGACCGAGCCGATGAGCACCAGGGCCGCACAGTTCAGTGCCGGCGAATTGAACACCTATCCGACGCCGCGCACCGTGGCGGAGGTCTCCCGAGCGCTGCGCCACACCGGCCGTCGGGTGATGCTGGTGCCCACCATGGGGGCCCTGCACGAGGGCCATCGCGCGCTGATCCGGGCGGCAACTCGAGTGCCCGGTGCGGTCGTGGTGGTGTCGATCTTCGTGAACCCGTTGCAATTTGGTGCGGGGGAGGACCTCGATGCCTATCCGCGAACACTGGATTCCGATTTGGAATTGCTCAGTGATGAGGGTGTGGAGATCGCCTTCACACCGACCGCGTCCTCGATGTATCCCGACGGTCCGCGAACCATGGTGCACCCCGGTCCGCTGGGTGCCGATCTGGAAGGCGGTTCGCGTCCAACGCATTTCGCCGGAATGCTGACCGTTGTTCTGAAGTTGCTCCAGATCGTCCGGCCGGACCGCGCCTTCTTCGGTGAGAAGGATTACCAGCAACTCGTGCTGATCCGGCAGATGGTCTCTGATCTCAGCATCGATGTGCGCATCGTCGGAGTGCCGACCGTGCGGGAATCCGATGGCCTGGCGATGTCCTCGCGTAACAGATTCCTTGATTCCGAACAGCGGGAGTTGGCTGTTGCGCTGTCCTCATGCCTGCTGGCCGGCAGGTACGCGGCCTCCGGAGGCCCCGCGGCGGTTTTGGATGCCGCCCGAGCGGTGCTCGACGAGGTGCCGGCGATCCGCACCGAATACCTAGAGTTGAGAGGACCTGCCCTGGAGCCCGCGCCGCGATTCGGGTCGGCACGGCTGCTCATCGCGGCCCACCTCGGCGGCACGCGGTTACTCGACAACATCGAAATCGATTTACCCGGCGGAGAGTTCGCACCCGATACCGGCGGGGTCGACGAACACGAGATCACCTGGAGGAACTGATGTTCCGCTCACCATTGATGGTGCGGTAGCCATGCTGTTGGCCGTTGACGTGCGCAACACCCATACCGTCGTCGGGTTGATCTCCGGT
>SYAA01000290.1 GCA_005789055.1 Actinomycetota bacterium | reverse complement strand
TCAGGCCCGCTCCCGCCGCATCCCGGTGCACATGGTCGAGGTGATCTCCTAGCGCGGCCGTATCCAGCGGGAGCTACTTCAGGATCTGGGTCGCGCGGCGTCTCCGGTGGAGCTGGCCAAGGAGATGGACATCACCCCGGAGAAGGTGCTCGAGATCCAGCAGTACGCCCGCGAGCCGATCTCCCTTGATCAGACCATAGGTGACGAGGGCGACAGCCAACTCGGCGACTTCATCGAGGACTCCGAAGCGGTCGTGGCCGTCGACGCCGTCTCGTTCACGCTGCTGCAGGATCAATTGCAGTCGGTGCTGGAAACGCTGTCCGAGCGTGAAGCCGGCGTGGTGCGGCTGCGGTTCGGTCTGACCGACGGCCAGCCGCGGACGCTCGATGAGATCGGCCAGGTGTACGGGGTCACCCGTGAACGCATCCGGCAGATCGAGTCCAAAACCATGTCGAAGCTTCGCCACCCCAGCCGCTCACAGGTCTTGCGCGACTACCTCGACTGAAACAGCCTCGGCCCCGCCGGCGCTGTTAGCATCCGTCAATGGCCGCGCCCCAGCACAACGGCCACACCGGAACCGGCGGACTCGTGGGCGCCTTCATCCGCGAATCCGGTTATCTCCGAAAGTGGTTGATCCTCGGAGTGTCCATCGGCATCATCGCCGGCCTGGGCGCGGTGGTCTTCTTTCTCGCCCTCAAGTACGCGGGTGAATTTCTGCTCGGCACTCTCGGGGGCTATCAGCAGCCGCAGGCGATCGGCGACGGTGGCGGGTCCGGATCACCGGGATTCAGCCGACCGTGGGCGATTCCGTTGATCACCTTCGGGGGTGCCCTGGTGTCGGCGTTTATCGTGGCGAAGTTCGCCCCCGAAGCCCAAGGCCATGGCACCGACAACGCCATCGAAGCTGTTCATACCGATCCGCGGTCGATCCGCGGCCGAGCCGTGGTGGTCAAGCTGATCGCCAGCGCCCTGACGATCGGATCAGGCGGGTCCGGGGGCCGGGAAGGCCCGACCGCACAGATCTCGGCCGGATTCGGTTCGCTGCTGACCCGCCGGCTGAATCTGTCCGATGACGACGGCCGGCTCGCGGTGTCGCTGGGGATCGGCTCCGGCATCGGAGCGATCTTCAGCGCACCCCTGGGCGGGGCTGTGCTGGCCGCGTCGATCATCTACCGGGAGGATTTCAATTACCGTGCCCTCGTTCCGGGCTTCATCACCTCGGCGACCGCCTACGCGGTCTACGGGTCGATTCTGGGTTTTGCGCCGATGTTCGGTTTCGTCGAACCCCACTACCGATTCGATCCCGTCCAGACACCCTGGTTCGCGCTCATCGGCGTCATCGCGGCGGGCGTCGGTTACCTGTATGCGCGGACGTTCTACGGGACCGTCGCACTGACCAAGCGGTTGCCCGGCGGCATCGTGATCAAACCGGCGATCGGCGGCCTGCTGGTCGGCCTACTGGCACTGCCGATTCCACAGATCCTGTCCAGTGGATACGGCTGGGTGCAAATAGCCATGACCAAAGAGGGGTTGGCCACGATCCCACTGTGGATCGTGCTGCTGCTGCCGGTCGCCAAGATCGTGGCGACGTCACTGTCGATCGGCACCGGCGGCTCCGGCGGGATCTTCGGGCCCGGCATTGTGATCGGCGGGTTTGTGGGCGCGGCGATCTGGCGATTGGCGGATGTCGTTGGCGCACCGGGGATTCCGGACGGTCCGGGCGTGTTCGTCATCGTGGCGATGATGGCCTGCTTCGGCAGCGTGGCGCACGCGCCGCTGGCGGTGATGATCATGGTCGCCGAGATGACCGGATCGTTCTCGGTGATACCCGCGGCGATGATCACCGTCGGCATCGCCTACCTGATCATCAGCCGTACACCAGTGTCGATCTATCGGGCCCAGCGACTCAACCGGGACAGCGACTCCGCGGGACAGGGATCAATTCAGCGGTAATGGATTGAGCCGCAATAGATTGCGTCGCGGCGACTTGGTGTCCAGCCCCACCAGAACGGTGCCGTCCTCGAGGATCACCAGGCCTTCGGCGTTCTCCGGACTGCCGGCAATACGCCAGATCGCCTCGGCTTCCACTTCACCGCCCAGAGGATCCAGGGAGTCGGGCAGTCGGGCGATCGCACTGCCCTGATCAGAGAGCAGATACAGCCGACCGTCAGGGCCGACGGTGGCATCGCTGATGTCCGGAAGCCGTGCGGCCAACTCCTTACCCAGCCACCATGTCGCCAGCACGGTCAACGCGGCATCCCCGGGTGCGGGCGCCGTCGTAGGGCCACCGCGCCGCCAGCCGACCGGATCGTCACCGGCGGGACCGAACTCGAGGATCGCGGACGGATCCTTCTCCTTGACTACCAGCAGGTGGCCGCGATCAGCCAGCACCAGTGATTCGCCGCGGGAGGACCGGTCCCCGAGCCAGGCTTCGCGCAACCGGTGACCGTCGGGGACATCGAGCGACAGGGTTCCGATCAGCGCCGGTACGGATAGGTCGATGTGCAACACGCGTGCGGGCTGCTCCTGCAACACCAAGACCGTGTGCTCGGACGTCGGTTGGATCGCCTCGAACTGCGTTCCGCCGTCGGGAAGATCGAGACCGGCCAGATCGATGCCCTGCCACTGCAGGGGCCACGGTTGCAACGGTGCACTGAACACGACGGGATCGTGATCGCCGACGGCCAGCAGATCAGGCCCTCCCGAACCACCGGATGTCCGCAGCACCAAACCGGAGACTTCGCGCAACGGCACGTCCGCGACGTCGAGGACGTCAAGTTTCGGCGGCTTGCTCACCGGTTCACACTACGAAACCAGCGGAGCTTTTGATGAAACAAGCAGACTTTGTGTCACCGACGGTGTGGTGACCGGGCGCTGCGCCCCGGTCGCGGAATGGGGGGCCTTCCGCCGGTGCGCAACACCCGGTCACTGACGGTGAAGCTAACAGCCAGCGCGCGCGGATGCTTACCTCGCGCGCCGTCATTCGGATGTCCTGTGGATAAGTGGCTCGAACCGGCCGTCCGGCCCGGGAAGGTACGGGCGGACGTCGACCACCGCAGCGGCCGGCAGCGGTCCGTACAGATGTGGGAAGAGCATCGCCGCGGGATCGCCCGGGTCACCGGGCTCCCAGCGGACCGGCGCGCCGAGCAGGTCCGGGTCGAGGAAGAGCAGCACCAGGTCGACGCGTCCGGCGAAGAGCCGATTGGCGGGCAGGTGCACCTGATGTTGCGCTGAGAGATGAACGAAGCCGACCTCGGCGAGCGACTCCGGACGCAGGTCGCCGTCCGAACGTGCCTGGTCCCACTGATCGGGGGAACACAGGTGGACCAGCAAATCCGGGGTCTGGGGCACCAGCCCACCCTGCACCATCGGAAAACTCCTGCGACACTGGCTCCTGAGACGACACTGGGCCGTGAGACACGACACATCGTTCGGGCGTGGGAACAAGCCAGCACGCTGATGCGTCTGAGACAGTAGACGAACCGCTCGATAGTGGCCCGCCGCCATCGAGGGCACCAAGCACCGAGGGAGGAGCCCCCATGAACGCGACGCTTACCAGTCCCGAGTTGACCAGGGCTGACCGCTGCGACCGCTGCGGTGCTGCCGCGCAGGTACGGGCCACCCTCCCCTCCGGCGCTGAACTGCTGTTCTGTCAGCATCACGCCAAGGAGCACGAATCCAAGCTGATCGCGATGGCGGCCGTGCTCCAAGCCAGTTCGGACGACGCTTAGACCACCGAACGGCCGGGTTGCCGGTCGGGTCGGTGGCGGTGAGGAATGCTGGAAGGTCATGACCGACCTGCCGCCACCCGGACCCCAATCGCCACCCAGGCCCCAATCGCCACCCAGGCCCCAATCGCCACCCAGGCCCCAATCGCCACCCAGTCCGAGGCGCCACCATGTGCGGCGCATCGCTAAGCGGACACTGTCGAAAAGCTGGGATGACTCGATCTTCTCGGAGTCGGCTCAAGTCGGCTTCTGGTCGGCGCTCTCGCTGCCGCCCCTGTTGCTCGGCATGCTCGGCAGCCTCGCCTACGTGGCTCCGATCTTC
>SYAA01000289.1 GCA_005789055.1 Actinomycetota bacterium | reverse complement strand
GGGACACTGCGGTGCCTGCGCCGTAACCGCCGTCAGCGGCGAGGTGCAGATGGAGATCAACGACGTCCTGGAGGACGACGACCTCGCCGAGGGGCTGATCCTGGCGTGCCAGGCCCGGCCGGTGTCGGACTCGATCGAAGTGAGCTACGACTGATCGCTCACGCACCGGGCGCAGGAGCACATCGGGAAAGGCCCTCAGCGTGGTAGACCCAGCAGCCTTTCGCCGGCCATGGTGAGCAGAATCTGCTCGGTGCCGCCGGCGATCGATAGGCAACGGGTGTTGAGGAAACTCTGGACCGCGTCGTTGTCAACCACTCCTGCCCCCGGCGACAGTTCCATCCGGAACTCCTCGAGCGACTGCCGGTAACGCACGCCGATCAGTTTGCGGGCGCTGGCCTCGGCACTGGTGTCCCGACCGCCCACCGCCAGCTGCGCTATCCGGTGGTCCAGCAGCGACCCGATCTGGGCGGCCAGCAGCAGCTCGCCAAGCCAGTCGGTCATCACCGGATCCAAGTCGGGCTCGAAGTTGCGCAGCATCTCCTCCATCGGATTGCCCAACGCGGTGCCGTGCGCCATGGCCACCCGCTCGTTGGCCAACGTATTGCGGGCCAGCGGCCAGCCCCCGTTGACCGGGCCCACGACCATCTCATCGGGCACGAAGAGGTCGTCGAAGAACACCTCGTTGAAATTCTGGTGTCCGGTGATCTCGCGCAGTGGGCGAATCTCGATCCCCGGTGAGCGCATGTCCACGAGGAAGTAGGTGATGCCCTTGTGCTTCGGGGCATCGGCGTCGGTTCGGGCTAGGCACACGCCCCAGTGCGCCCGGTGGGCCGCCGAGGTCCACACCTTCTGGCCGTTGAGCTTCCAACCGCCCTCGGCACGGATGGCCTTGGTGCGTAGCGCAGCCAAATCCGATCCGGCTCCGGGCTCACTGAACAGCTGGCACCAGATCAACTCACCGCGCAGGGTGGCCGGAACGAATCGGTCGATCTGCTCGGGCGTGCCGTGCTCGAGGATGGTCGGCACCGCCCACCAGCCGATGACCAGGTCGGGTCGCGCAACACCGGCTGCAGCGAGTTCGGTATCGATGAGCAGTTGCTCGGCCGGCAGTGCTTCGCGACCGTAGGGCCTCGGCCAGTGCGGCGCCAGCAGGCCATTGTCCGCCATCGCGACCTGGCGTTCGCCCTCCGGGAGAACGGCGACCTCCGCGACCGCCGCGGAGATCTCCGGACGCAGATGGGCGACGGAGTCCAGATCAATGTGCAACTCGCGGCGCACGCCCGCGAGCGTCAACTCAGCGACGCGGCGCAGGTTGGCCGAACGGCCACCCAGGAACTGAGCGATCCCGTAGGCGCGCCGCAGGTACAGGTGCGCGTCGTGTTCCCACGTGATTCCGATGCCGCCGAGGATCTGTATGCAATCTTTGGCGTTGGCCTTCGCGGCCTCGACTCCCGATCCGGCGGCGACCGCTGCCGCGATCGACAACTGGTCGTCGGCGGCGGCGGAGGTGCTCAACGCCGCGGCCGACGCCGCGTCGGCAGCTGCAACCGAGATCTGCTGGGAGCGCAGCAGCATCTCGGCACACATGTGCTTGATGGCCTGAAAACTGCCGATCGGCTTGCCGAACTGCTCGCGAACCTTGGCGTAGTCGGCAGCCGTCTCCAGGGTCCACCGCGCAACTCCGGCGGCCTCCGCGGCCATCAGGGTCGCCGCGAGATCGGCGAACCGACGCCGTGACATCGCGAGTCGGGTCGCCGGCGCGGAGTCCAACGTGACCCGGGCCAACGAACGGGAAAAATCGGTGGCCGCCAAGGGTTCCACGGTAACTCCGTCAGCACCGGCGTCGACGACCACCACGTGGTCGCCGACCGGCAACAGCAGCAGGCCGGTATCCGAAGCGCCGAGGACGTACTGGGCCGATCCGGTCACCCGTCCCGATTCCTCGCGCAGGTCGGCGGTCAGGGCCGCGCCCGCAGTCAGCTGCCCAGACGTCAACGCCCCTAGGACGGCGGGATCGGTGACCACCAGTGAGGCCAGCGCAGTCGTGGCGACGGGGCCGGGGATCAACGCCCGCGCCGCCTCCTCCACCATCGCGCACAGGTCGGTCACCGAACCACCCGCGCCGCCCGCGGTCTCGTCCACGGCGACGCCGAACAGACCGAGTTCGGCGATGCCGTCGTACACCGCCCGCCACGCGTCGCCTCGCCCGTGCTCGACATCGCGGACGGTGTCCGGGGCGCCGGTACCAGCGGCCCAGCTTCGGATCAAGTCGCGGACGGCGAACTGTTCGTCGGTGATGGTGGCAGACACCGTCGGCTCCTCATGGTTCGGCGTGAGATGGGAACAACAGACAACTGAACCCACTAGAACGTGTTCTAATAGTGCCAGCGATCAACCGTCAAGTCGACATCGGCCACCGCCCGCGGAGGGAGACGTCAGGAGTGTCGTCAGCAGTCCCCTCACCCGCCGGCGGCTCAGCGGCCGGTTCCCAGCCGCGCGAAGTAGTGCCGGTGTCGGTGCTCACCGAGTCGGAACTCGGCTCGGAGGCCCAGCGGGAGCGGCGGAAGCGAATCTTGGACGCGACATTGGCGATCGCCTCCAAGGGCGGCTTCGAGGCGGTCCAGATGCGCGCGGTGGCGGACCGCGCCGATGTCGCGGTCGGCACGCTGTACCGATATTTCCCCTCCAAAGTGCACCTGCTGGTTTCGGCGCTCGGCCGAGAGTTCGAGCGCATTGACGCCAAGACGGACCGGTCGGCGTTAACCGGAGCAACCCCCTACCATCGACTGAGTTTCATGGTGGGCAAACTCAACCGCGCGATGCAGCGAAACCCCTTGCTGACCGAGGCGATGACGCGCGCCTACGTCTTCGCCGACGCGTCGGCCGCCGGCGAGGTCGACCACGTCGAGAAGATCATCGACGCGATGTTCGCCCGCGCCATGAGCGACGGCGAACCCACCGAGGACCAGTACCACATCGCGCGGGTCATTTCCGACGTGTGGCTGTCCAACCTGCTGGCGTGGCTCACCCGGCGAGCGTCAGCCAGCGACGTCGGCAAGCGCCTCGATCTCGCAGTCCGGTTACTCATCGGCAGCGACGAGCCCTCGTAGCTTTTTGAAGTACGGGGCCAGCAGCTTCGTCCAGGCCTTGCTCAGCCGCTGGCACTCCGCCCAGCCCACGAAGCCCTGAATCTCGCCGCTCACACCGGCGTCTGGGCTCGCGCGCCCGCGGTCGATGCTACGGCGCGCGCGATCCGCCTAGCGGGACCGATCGGCCGCAAACACGTTTTAGTGGAAACGGTTTTCATTTGTACTAGACTCCGCTCATGCACCTGCGACGCGTCGCCGGCCTGTCGGCCCCTGCCCTGGCCCTGGCCCTGGCCCTGGCCGCGAGCCTGAGCGGATGCGGATCCGATCGAACAGCGGACTCGCCCCCATCGTCGGGCGCCTGCCCGACCGCGCCGGTGGACGTGGTCGTCAGCGTCGATCAATGGGGAGACATCGTCTCCGAACTCGGCGGCGCCTGCACTGACGTGACGACGATCCTGGCCAGCTCCTCGTTGGACCCGCACGATTACGAACCCTCGCCGGCCGACGCCGCGTCGTTCGCGGGCGCGAAACTCGTCGTGGTCAACGGTGCCGACTATGACCACTGGGCATCGGATCTGGCCGCAACGTCCACCCCTGCCGCACCGGTCGTCAGCGCCGCCGAGGTAACCCAGACCCCGGACGGCGCCAACCCGCACCTTTGGTACAGCCCCGCGGCCGTGACGGCCGTCGCCGACGCGGTCACCGCGAAACTGTCGACGATCGATCCGGCAGCGGCCGAATACTTCACCGAGAGGCGGGCAGCCTTCACCACGACCATGGCGCCCTACTCAACTCTGATCGACAAGATCAAGGCGGGTGCGTCCGGCAAGTCCTACGCCGCCACTGAGAGCGTCTTCGACTACTCCGCCGAAGCACTCGGCCTGGTGAACAAGACCCCCCAGGGATACCAGCGAGCGGCGGCCAACGAGTCCGAACCTGCGCCGGCCGACATCGAGGCGTTCCGGAAAGCGTTGGCCAACAAGGAGATCGACGTCCTCATCTACAACACCCAGACCGAGGGGTCGATACCGGAGCAGATTCGCGCCGCGGCTGAGGAGATCGGGATCCCAGTGGTCGAAGTCACCGAGACGGTCGCACCCGGCGAGAGCACTTTCGTCGGCTGGCAGGACAAGCAACTAACGGCGCTAGCCGGGGCCCTCGGTGTCAGCGACTGAGACCGACACCGACCGCATCGCCCTTGCGTTCACCGATGTCAGCGCCGAGCGAGGTGGGCGACTGATCTGGTCGGAGGCGACCTTCGACGTGCCCGCCGGGGGAATTGTGGCGGTGATCGGTCCCAACGGTTCGGGGAAGACGACCCTGCTTCAGATGATCCTGGGCCTGCACGCCCCCGCATCCGGAGAGCTGTTGGTGTTCAACCAAGAACCCGGTGAGAACAACGATCGGATCGGATACGTACCGCAGCACTACGCGGCCGGGGTCGGCGATGCTATTCGCGCTACCGACGCAGTGCTGCTGGGATTGGTCGGGAATCGCTGGGGCCTGGGTCGGGCAAGCGCGCAGCAGCGTGCACAGGTCGACGAGGCCCTGGCTGAAGTCGAGGCCACCGCGTTCGCCAACAAGCGCCTCTCCACGCTCTCCGGCGGTCAGCGCCAACGGGTGGCGCTCGCCGAGGCGATAGTCTCGCGGCCCCGTCTGCTGATTCTCGACGAACCGTTGGCGTCGTTAGACCTGCGAAGCCAGCGCGAGATCGTCAACCTGCTCGCCGGCCTGCACGGCAAACTGGGTGCCACCGTCCTGGTGGTCGCCCATGACATCAACCCGCTGTTGCCGATTCTGGACAGTGCGATCTACATCCTCGATCAGCACCCGCACTACGCCCCGATCAACACGGTGATCGACGATTCCCTGCTGACACATCTGTACGGAACGCCGGTACGGGTTGCCCACACCGCGCAGGGCGATCTCTACATGCGAAGTGTGCTGTGATCACCTCCGTCGTGGCGCTGGGCTACCAGGACAACTGGCGAGACATCCTGATGTCTCCGTTCATGCGCAACGCTCTCCTCGGAGGCACGATCATCGCCCTGGCCGCTGGGTTAATCGGCTATTTCATCATCATCCGTCGCAACGCGTTCGCCGCGCACGCACTAGCCCACATCGGCCTGCCCGGGGCCACCGGTGCCGTCCTCATCGGGCTACCGCCGGTGCTCGGACTCGGGGTGTTCTGCCTGGGCGGCGCGTTGTTCATTGGCGCCCTCGGCTCGCGTGCCGATGATCGTGATGTGGTCACCGGGACCACGCTGGCATTCGCCACCGGGCTGGGTTTGTTCTTCAACTCACTCGCGACGAAAAGCTCCAGCACCATGACCAACGTCCTCTTCGGCAACCTGTTGGCGATTTCCCGTAACCAGCTGGTGGCCTTCGCGATACTGCTGGCGGTACTCGGTTTTGGCATCGGCGTCTGCTACCGGCCACTGCTGTTCAGCTCGGTGAACGCGCCGGTCGCCGAGGCCAGGGGGGTACCGGTACGCGCGCTGTCGATCGTCTTCATGGTGCTGTTGGCGGTCGCGGTGACGATGGCGGTGCAGGTGGTCGGGACACTGCTGCTGTTCGCCCTGATCGTCACACCGGCGGCGACCGCCATCATGCTCACCCCGCGGCCGGTGCTCGCGATGGCGATCTCCGCCATCATCAGCGTGTTCTCGGTATGGGCCGGCCTCGGCGCATCGGCGATGTTCAACACTCCGCCAAGCTTCCTGATCGTCACGATCGCCTGCGCCATCTGGCTGGCCATCTGGGTCGCCGATCGGCGACAGATCCGCCGCAGGGTCGCATCGACTCCCTAGGCTGGGCGGGTGACCACCGTCGACCTCAACGCCGATCTCGCCGAGGGATTCGGAATCTGGACACTCGGCGATGACGACGCCATGCTCGATATCGTCACCAGCGCCAACCTCGCCTGCGGTTTCCATGCCGGAAACCCGGTGGGTCTGGCGCGCGCCTGCCGGGCCGCCGCCGCGCGCGGCGTGCGGATCGGAGCCCAGGTCGGCTACTTCGATCTCGCTGGATTCGGCCGGCGCCGGATCGAGGTCGCACCGGAGGAACTCAGCGCCGACGTGATCTATCAGATCGGCGCGCTGCAGGCGCTGGCCCGGGCGGCAGGAACAACCCTCGGATACGTCAAACCCCATGGCGCTCTGTACAACACGATCGTCACGGACAGCGACCAGGCGCGCGCCGTCGCCGAGGCAGTGCACGCCATCGATCCCACCCTGCCGGTGCTCGGTCTGGCCGGTTCGGTGTTCTTCACCGAGGCTCGGCGGCGGGGTCTGCGGACCGTCGCCGAGGCTTTCGCCGACCGTGCCTATCAACCCGACGGACGACTCGTATCCCGAAGTGATGCAGGCGCGGTTCTGAACGACCCGGCGCAGATTGCCGAACGAGTGCTGTCCATGGTCACAACAGGGAGCGTGACCGCCGTCGATGGTTCAGTAGTCGCCATCGAGGTCGAATCGGTGTGTGTTCATGGTGATTCGCCGGGCGCGGTGAAAATTGCCGGAGCCGTACGCGACCGGTTGCTGGCTGAGGGAATCGAGTTGGCGGCATTCACCTAACCGGACTGGAATGCAGTCAGCGCCTGCGCTGGCGGGCGATCTCAGCCAGCACCACCCCTGCCGCCACTGCGGCGTTGAGCGACTCCGCCGGACCCGCCATCGGGATCGACACCACCGCGTCGCAATTCTGGCGCACCAGCCGCGACAGCCCCTTGCCCTCGGATCCGACGACCACCACCACTGGGCCGGATGCATCCAACTCGTCGAGAGCCGTGTCGCCTTCGGCATCGAGTCCGACGACCCGGACACCGGCATCTGCCCACTGCCCCAGCGTGCGATTGAGATTGGTCGCTCGCGCCACCGGCACCCGGACCGCCGCGCCTGCGCTGGCGCGCCAGGCCACCGCCGTCACCGACGCCGAGCGTCGCTGCGGGATCAGCACACCGTGACCGGCGAAGGCGGCGACCGAGCGCACGATGGCCCCGAGGTTGCGCGGATCGGAAATGTTATCCAGGGCAACCAGCAGGGCTGGTTGCACATCACTGGTTGCGGCAGCCAGAAGATCGTCCGGGTGGGCGTAGGCGTACGGCGGAACCTGCAGTGCGATGCCCTGATGCAAGCCATTGGAGCTCATCCGGTCGAGGTCGTGGCGTGGCACCTCGAGGATCGGGATGCCGCGATCTGCGGCCAGCGTCACCGATTCGGTCAACCGCTCATCGGCTTCGGCGCCGAGTGCGACGTACAGTGCCCCCGCCGGCGCGTTCGCGCGCAGGCATTCCAG
Organism: Actinomycetota bacterium; assembly: GCA_005789055.1. Classification (GTDB taxonomy): domain Bacteria; phylum Actinomycetota; class Actinomycetes; order Mycobacteriales; family Mycobacteriaceae; genus Mycobacterium. The sequence continues at coordinate 352 of SYAA01000289.1, read as the reverse complement.
TACTGGATTGCGACCGAGAACCATCTCAGTTTCGTCGGTGGGCTTGTGATACGTCTTGCGGGCCTGCAGGGCGGCACGTTTCGCCGCAGGGTGATGGGCTCGCTTGTGAGCTGGCGGGGTGGCACCACGCCCTTCGAGCCCGCGTCGGCGGACACCCCCGGAGCCCACTGTCGGGCCCTTCTTGGTGCCCTCCTTGCGGATTGCACCGCGCCGTTTCGAGTTGCCCGCCATGCCTAGTTTGCCTCTCCGTCGGCCAGCGCCCATTGCGGGCCGTCGGCGGTGTCGGTGACGTCGACCCCGGCCTGCTTGAGCCGGTCGCGAATCTCATCGGCTCCAGCCCAGTCCCGATCGC
>SYAA01000288.1 GCA_005789055.1 Actinomycetota bacterium | reverse complement strand
GCCAGGACTCGAACCTGAACTATCTGAACCAAAATCAGAGGTGCTGCCGATTACACCACGACGGATTGCCCGTAGGAGACTTTAACGCAGGGGATATACCCTGATAGTCGTGGCCGGACCGGGGAAAGAGCCGCGCGTCGCGCGCGCCCGAATGACCGGCAGTGAGCGTCGGCACCAGCTCATCGATATCGCCCGAGCGCTGTTTGCCGAACGCGGCTATGAGGGCACCTCGGTGGAAGAGATCGCCCAGCGCGCCGGGGTTTCCAAGCCGGTGGTCTACGAGCACTTCGGTGGCAAGGAGGGGCTCTACGCGGTGGTGGTCGACCGGGAAATGTCGGCCCTGCTGGATCGCATCACCTCCTCGCTGACCAACAATCGCTCCCGCGTCCGGGTCGAACGGGTAGCGCTGGCGCTGTTGACCTATATCGAGGAACGCACCGACGGATTCCGGATCATGATCCGCGACTCCCCGGCCTCGATCAGTTCCGGCACCTACTCCAGCCTGCTCAACGACGCCGTCAGCCAGGTTTCCTCGATCCTGGCCGGCGACTTCGCTCGCCGCGGCCTGGACCCGGAATTGGCACCGCTGTACGCCCAGGCACTCGTGGGCTCGGTGTCGATGACCGCGCAGTGGTGGCTCGACGCCCGGGAGCCCAAGAAGGAAGTCGTGGCCGCCCATCTGGTCAACCTGATGTGGAACGGGCTCAGTCACCTCGAGTCCGACCCGGCCTTACCGAGTGAGCAATAGACTCATCGCCTCCCCGTCGCAGGGGCTACCTAGGATGAAACCCATCATGACCACAGCGGGGCATCATGGGGTCCACCTCCCGTTGCGGGGCCTGGTCGATGCGGCGTTGGAAGCACCGGCCTTTCGCGAGCTGACCGAGTTGGCCGGGCGGCGCCCCGACGAGTTGGCGTTGGTCGGGCCCGCCAGCGCGCAGCTGTTCGTGGCGTGTGCACTGGCCCGTAGTGGTCCGCTACTGGTCGTCACTGCCACCGGCCGTGAGGCCGACGACCTCACCGCCGAACTGCGTGGCGTGCACGGCGACGCCGCGGCACTCTTCCCTTCCTGGGAGACGCTGCCCCATGAGCGGCTGTCGCCCGGCGTGGACACGGTGGGCGCGCGGATGCTGCTGCTGCGCCGGCTTGCGCACCCTGATGATCCGGAACTGGGGCCCCCGCTGACGGTCGTGGTGACGACGGTGCGCTCGTTGCTGCAGCCGATGGCCGCCGACCTGGCCGAAGTTGAGCCGGTGACCCTGCGCGTCGGGGCCGAGTCGAGTTTCGGCGACTTGCCCGCGCGTCTGGTCGAACTCGCCTACACCCGCGTCGACATGGTGGGCCGCCGCGGGGAGTTCGCGGTGCGCGGCGGGATCCTCGACGTCTTCGCGCCCACCGCCGAACACCCGGTGCGGGTGGAATTCTGGGGCGACGAGATCACCGAGATGCGGATGTTCTCAGTCGCCGACCAGCGTTCGATACCCGAGATTGAAGTCGGCGCGGTCATCGCCGTGGCCTGCCGCGAGCTTTTGCTGACCGACGAAGTGCGTTCTCGCGCAGCCGCATTGGCGGCCGACGCCCCTACCGATGATCAGCACATCATCGGCCGGGTCGGTGACATGTTGGCCAAACTTGCCGAAGGAATCCCGGTCGACGGCATGGAGGCGTTGGCTCCGGTGCTGCACCCCGAGCGGCTTGGCCTGCTCGTCGACCACCTGCCGGCCGGCACGCCGCTGCTGGTGTGCGATCCGGAGAAGGTCCGCACCCGCGCCGCCGACCTGATCAAGACCGGACAGGAGTTCCTCGAAGCCTCCTGGTCGGTGGCCGCGATCGGCGGCGACGCCCCGATCGATATCGAGGAACTGGGCGGCTCGGGATTTCGCGCCCTCGACGAGGTACGGGAACTGGCCCGCGCCGGCGGCCATCGGTGGTGGACGATCAGCCAGCTCGGCGAGCCCGGCGCGATAGATCTCGGGGTGCGGGCCGCGCCGTCGGCCCGGGGCCAGCAGAGTGGCGCCGACGAGATCTTCGCCATGTTGCGGGCCCACGTGCTGACCGGTGGGCGGGCTGCGGTGGTGGCCCCGGGTATCGGGACCGCGCACCGGATTGTTGAGCAACTCGGTGAACGCGATACTCCCGCCGCGATGCTCGACGCCGGTGCGCCGCTGCGGCCGAGCGTGGTGAACGTGCTCAAAGGCCCGCTGCACGGGGGAATCGTTGTGCCCGGCGCCGAGTTGGTGGTGATCACCGAGACCGACCTCACCGGGAACCGGGCCACCGGGCCCGAGGGGAGACGGCTGGCCGCCAAACGCCGCAATACCGTGGACCCACTGGCATTGACCGCCGGTGATCTGGTGGTGCACGACCAGCACGGCATCGGCCGGTTCGTCGAGATGGTCGAGCGCACCATCGGCGGGGCCCGGCGGGAGTACCTCGTTTTGGAATACGCCTCCGGCAAGCGCGGCCAGCAGGCCGACAAACTGTTTGTACCGATGGATTCCCTCGATCAACTCTCCCGGTATGTCGGCGGTGAGCAACCCAGCCTCAGCAGGCTCGGCGGAAGTGACTGGGCGAATGCGAAAACGAAGGCGCGCAAGGCGGTTCGCGAAATCGCCGGTGAACTCGTCGCGCTGTACGCCAAGCGACAGGCCGCGCCCGGTCATGCGTTCGCACCCGATACTCCGTGGCAGGCCGAGATGGAGGATGCGTTCGGATTCACCGAGACCGTCGATCAACTGACCGCGATCACCGAAGTCAAAGCCGATATGGAGAAGCCGATTCCG
>SYAA01000287.1 GCA_005789055.1 Actinomycetota bacterium | reverse complement strand
TAGGGGTTCCCCGCAGAGTCTGTGACCGTTTCGCTGCCGGTAGCGTGAAAGCGTGCACGCCATCGTCACCGACGCCACCGGGGGACTCTCATGGTCGACGGTCCCCGACGCCTCAGCGGGCCCTGGCGAGGTGCTGATCGAGGTCCGCGCGGCGGGTGTGAATCGCGCCGACCTACTTCAGGCCGCCGGGAGGTACCCGCCACCGCCCGGGGCAAGCACCATTCTTGGCCTTGAGGTATCCGGGGTGATCACCGAGATCGGCAGAGAGATCTCGAATCTGGTTATAGGACAACAGGTTTGCGCTCTGCTGGCCGGGGGCGGTTACGCGCAGTACGTCGCGGTGCCGGCCGCCCAGGTGATGCCGATTCCGGAGGGGGTGAGCATTGCCGACGCGGCCGGCCTGCCCGAGGCCGCCTGCACCGTGTGGTCCCACGTGGTGCTGACCGCGCGACTGAGGCCAGGCGAGATCATCCTGGTGCACGGCGGCGCCAGTGGGATCGGCAGCCACGCGATCCAGGTGGCGCGCGCGCTGGGAGCCACCGTCGCGGCCACCGCGGGGTCGAAGGCAAAAATGGACCTGTGCGGCGAACTCGGCGCCGAGATCGTGATCTCTCATCGCGACGAGGATTTCGTTGAACGGGTTCGAGCCGCGACCGAAGGCAACGGCGCCGATGTCATCCTCGACATCATGGGTGCGTCGTACCTGCACCGCAATCTCGATGCGTTGGCGCCCGACGGCCGGTTGGTGATCATCGGTATGCAGGGCGGGGTCGCCGCCGAACTGAATATCGGTGCACTGATCGGCAAGCGGTTGCAGGTGATCGGCACCGCACTGCGGGCCAGACCGATCGGCGGTCCGCACGGCAAGGGTGTCATCGTCGAGGCCGTGATGGCCTCGGTGTGGCCGATGATCGCCGCGGGGACGGTCCGGCCGGTGATCGGTGCCCGGTTCCCGATCGAGGACGCCGCCGAGGCGCACCGAGTGCTGGCCGCCGGCGAGATCGCCGGGAAAATTGTGCTGGACGTTCCGGCCTAGGACGATCAGCCCGGACGATCAACCCAGGGAAATCAACCCAGCGATGCCAGGGTCCGGATCAGATGATCCACTTCGGCCGTCGTCGAATAGTGCGCAAGACCGAGGGTGACTGCACCGCCGATCTCGTTGACGCCAAGCAGATCCAGAACCCGTGCGGCCGCATTGGCGGTGGCGAGTACCCCGTTGTCGGCCAGCCGGCCGACCACCTGTTCGGCCGGCACACCGCTGACCACGAAACTCACCACCGGGATGCGTATCTCAGGATCGCCGATGATGGTCACCAACGGCAGCGAGCGCAACGACGAAATCAGATAATCGAAAAGCACGTCCAGGTAGTCGTGGACGGACTTCATCGAATGCGCAAGCCGCCCACCTCGGCTGCCCTGCGCCTCGTCGTCCAACGCGGCCAGGTACTCCACACTGGCCACCACACCGGCCAGCAGACCGTACTGGTGTGCAGCGACTTCCAGTCGCGCCGGTCCAACGGCATCGGGATCCGTCGAGACCGATCCGAACGTCTCGATCAGCGCGGGGTCACGAAATACCAGCGCACCGATCGGGGGGCCGCCCCACGCGGCCACATCGAGCGCCACCACGTCGGCCTGCACCTCACTGATGCCGAGCAATGCGTACGGCGCGGCCGCAGAGTGGTCCACCACCACCACACCGCCAACGTCGTGCACCATCGCCGCGACGGCGCCCACGTCGACGACGGATCCCAGCGTCGATGACGCCGACGGGATCGCCACCAGGCGGGTGTCGGGCGTGAGCAGATCCTCCCACTGCCAGATCGGCAACTCGCCGGTCTCGATATCCACCTCGGACCATTTCACCCTGGCGCCATACCGGTCCGCGGCGCGCAACCACGGCGCGATGTTGGCCTCGTCGGCGAGCCGGCTGACCACCACTTCATTGCCTAAGCCCGCCCGGTTCGATGACGCGTCGGCCAGCGAGGTCAAAAGGACCGCACGGTCTGCGCCGAGAACGACTCCGGAGGCGTCCGCTCCGACCATGTCCGCGATCGCTCGCCTGGCCGCATCGAGCAGCACCACGCTGCGCTGTGCAGCCGGATGCGGGCTGGAGGTGTTGGGCACCGTGCCCCGAAACGCCGTCGAGACGGCCGTGGCGACCGCCTCCGGAACGACCATTCCTGCTTGTGTGTCGAATCTGATCCACCCGTCGCCCAGTGCGGAGTGCAGGCCGCGCACCCGGGCGACGTCGTATGCCATCTCACCAACCTTCGGGCAGTCCACGAGCCACGGCAACCCCGTTGACGGCGCATTTACCCGCCCGTCGGCGATCCGGATCGCCTCACCATACTAGGGCAGTGAACTTCGGATTGGGGCAGTGAACTTCGGCTCCGGGGTGCTGATTGCAGTCCTGGTACTGACCGTCCCGGGCGCCGTCGTCGCTGTTGTCGCCGGCCTGAACCGGTGGTTGGCCGTGGCGGTCGGGCCCGCAGTGACCTACGGCGTCGTGAGTCTGGCGATCGTCGGGTTCGGAGCCATCGGCATCCGGTGGAACGCACTGAGCGCGCTGCTGACATTCACCGTTGTCATTGCGCTGGCGCTGGGCTACCGGGTGTTGCCTCTCCGGCGTCGCGGTGCGTCGGCGGTACCCGCGTCCCGGCCGAGCTGGCACCGGGATGCACCGGAGTGTGTCGCGGCGGCCGGGGTGATTTTCGGG
>SYAA01000286.1 GCA_005789055.1 Actinomycetota bacterium | reverse complement strand
CTCGGCGGTTCGGATCACCCACCTGCCCAGCGGAATCGTCGTGACCTGTCAGAACGAGCGCTCGCAACTGCAGAACAAGGCCCGTGCGATGCAGGTGTTGGCCGCACGGTTACAGGTGCTGGCCGAGGAGCAGGCCTCCGCTGACGCATCGGCCGACCGGGCCAGTCAGATCCGCACCGTCGATCGCAGCGAGCGGATCCGCACCTACAACTTTCCGGAGAACCGGATCGCCGATCATCGGGTCAATTTCAAGGCACACAACCTCGATCAGGTCCTTGAGGGCGATCTCGACGCAGTGCTTGATGCGCTGGCCGCCGCAGATAAGCAAGCCCGGCTACAGCAGTGACTCACCGATTGCGTCAGGCGATCGTCGACGCCGCCGGAACCCTCGCCGATGCCGGAATAGGCACAGCCCGAATCGATGCCGAGTTGCTTGCCGCACATCTGGCCGGCACCGACCGCGGCCGTCTGGCCCTGCTCGAAGTGCCCGACCCTGGTTTCTTCGACCGTTTCCAGCAGGCGGTCGCGGCGCGTGCCCGACGCATCCCGCTGCAACACATCACCGGAACCGCCCCATTCGGACCGGTGCACCTTCATGTCGGTCCGGGGGTTTTCATTCCGCGTCCGGAGACCGAGGCCCTGCTGGAGTGGGCGCTGGCGCAACCACTTCCGAGTGAGGCGGTAATCCTTGACCTGTGCACCGGATCCGGTGCGCTCGCGATTGCGCTGGCGTCTCAGCGGCCCGAGGCCCGGGTGATCGCCGTGGATGACGATGCCGAGGCACTGGAATACGCACGGCGAAACGCAGCAGGTACCACCATTCGCGTCGTGCAGGGCGACGTCACCGATGCGCGCCTGCTGCCCGAATTGGCCGGCGCGGTCGACCTGCTGGTGGCCAATCCCCCCTATGTTCCCGCCGGGACAGTGCTGGAACCTGAAGTTGCACACCATGACCCGGGCCATGCCGTGTTCGGCGGTAGTGACGGTATGGCGGTCATCGGGCCGCTGGTCACGAACGCGGCCCGATGGCTGAAGCCAGGGGGTTTGCTCGCAGTGGAACACGACGACGCCACCGGCGATGCCACCGTCGGTATTGTGGTGCAGGCCGGGGTGTTCGACCAGGTCACGGCCCATCGCGATCTGAACGGCCGCCCTCGGTTCGTGACGGCACGCTCAGCGCCGTCACCCCAAGACGCGACGAGGTGATCAGCGGTGACCCGGATGCTGGACTGCCGCGATCCGCTGAATCGCTCGGAGGCCATCGCCGCGGCGACTGATGCGGTCAAGAGTGGACGGCTCATCGTGCTGCCCACCGACACCGTATACGGCATTGCCGCCGACGCCTTCGACAACGGCGCCGTGGCGAACCTACTGGCGGCCAAGGGGCGCGGCCGCGACATGCCGGTCGGAGTATTGGTCGGCAGTTGGCACACCATCTCCGGATTGGTCTATTCGGTGCCAGATGCGGCCCATGAACTCATTCGCGCTTTCTGGCCCGGGGCGCTGAGTCTGGTGGTGCAGCAGGCGCCGTCGCTGCAGTGGGATCTCGGTGACGCGCGCGGCACGGTGATGCTGCGGATGCCACTGCAACCGGTCGCCCTGGACGTGCTGCGCGCGGTTGGCCCAATGGCGGTCTCGAGCGCCAACGTGTCCGGACAGCCGCCGGCCACCACCGCGGCGGAGGCTCAGCGTCAACTCGGGGATCAGGTCGACGTGTACCTCGACGGCGGAACCTCCGAGCAACAGGCCGCCTCCACGATTCTCGACCTCACCGGCGAGGTACCCAAGATCCTGCGTGCGGGACCAATCGGCGCCCAGGCCATCGCCGATGTCCTTGGCGTGGATCCTGAGTCGCTGACCGGACCGAACCTGTGAGCAGCACCCTGCTGGCGCTCTCGGACCGTGGCGCCGGTGTTCCGTTGCGGGAGTTGGTGCTTGTCGGCCTCACCGCGGCGATCGTCACCTACTTCGCCACCGGCGGGGTGCGCGTACTGGCCCTGCGACTGGGCGCAGTCGCCTACCCCAGGGCCCGCGACGTTCACTTCCAACCCACCCCGCGAATGGGTGGCCTGGCCATGTACCTCGGCGTGATCACCGCGGTCTTCCTCGCCTCGCAGCTCCCCGCTCTGACTCGCGGCTTCATCTACTCGTCGGGGTTGCCGGCCGTGGTGATCGCCGGCGGGCTCATCATGGGCATCGGTCTGATCGACGACCGCTGGGGGCTGGACGCCCTGACGAAGTTCGCGGGCCAGATCACCGCCGCCAGTGTGCTGGTGACCATGGGCGTCGCCTGGAGTGTGTTCTATATCCCATTCGGCGGCATCGGCACCATCGTGCTCGATCAGGTTTCCTCGATCCTGCTGACCCTGGCGCTGACGGTCGCGGTGATCAACGCGATGAACTTCGTCGACGGCCTCGACGGCCTGGCCGCCGGACTGGGCCTGATCACCGCGCTGGCCATCTGCATTTTCTCGGTTGGGTTGTTGCGCGACCACGGCGGTGACGTGCTGTTCTATCCGCCGGCGGTGATCTCGGTGGTGCTGGCCGGAGCGTGTCTGGGCTTCCTGCCCCACAACTTCCACCCGGCCAAGATCTTCATGGGCGACTCCGGTTCGATGCTGGTGGGCCTGATGCTGGCCGCCGCGACGACCACCGCGGCCGGCCCGATCTCACAGAGCGCCTATGGCGCCCGTGACGTTTTCGCGCTGCTCTCGCCGTTCCTGTTGGTGGTCGCCGTGGTTTTCGTGCCGGCCTTGGACATGCTGCTGGCGATCGTGCGTCGGACCCGCGCCGGGCGCAGTCCCTTTAGTCCGGACAAGATGCACCTTCACCACCGACTGCTGCAGATCGGCCACACCCACCGCCGGGTGGTGTTGCTGATTTACCTCTGGGTGGGCATCGTCGCCCTGGGTGCGGCAAGCACGATTTTCTTCGACCCGCGTTACACCGGGGCGGTGATGCTGGCCGCGATCGTGGTGGCGGTGGTGGTTACCGTCATCCCGCTGCTGCGCCGCGACGACGACGATCTGACGACGCTGAGCGACAGCCTCTACGACGGAAAGTAGTGGGCAGCAACGGGCGGATTTGGCTGTGATAGGTTGCTGCCTGACCGCCGGTCACAGCCGTTTTGACGCCGACGCGATTGCGAGTGAACGTGTGACGACGCCAGCGCCAGACGCGCCGCTGGTATTTCCGTCCGTCGCCTTCCAGCCAACCCGCTTATTGGCGCTGTGCGCTGCCCTCGCGGCGGCAGCGATCGCGATCGCCGCGTTCGCCGGGCACGTCCTGGTTGGGGTGTTCTTCGGCGTCGGCTTGGGGTTGGGCCTGGTCAACGCCGTGCTCGTGCATCGTTCGGTGGCGTCCATCACCGCTGACGCTCACCCGGTCAAGCGCAAGATGGCGGTGAACTCGGCCACCCGCCTACTCATCATCACCACGATCGGCCT
>SYAA01000285.1 GCA_005789055.1 Actinomycetota bacterium | reverse complement strand
CGCACTGCCCCGGTTCGCCGGCCGATCCTCGGCGCGAACCTGGCTGCTCTCGATCGCCCGCCGCGTAGTCGTCGACCAGATCCGCCGCAACCAGGCCCGGCCCCGCTGCACCGGCAACGTCGATCTCGAAGGCATCCTCGACGCCCGCCACGGGGCGGTGCGCTTCGAGGACATCGTTGAGGTCCGGATGCTGCTTGATGGTCTGGACCCCGACCGCCGCGACGCGCTGATACTCACCCAGGTGCTGGGCCTGTCCTATGCGGAGGCGGCCGAGGTGTGCGGATGCCCGCTGGGCACCATCCGATCGCGGGTGGCCAGGGCCCGTGAGGATCTGATCGCCGCCGCCCGCCGCGACGACCTCACCGGCTAACACCACCGCGTTCGCCGCCGGCAACCCGGCGCGGCCAATCGGAGTGCTACAGCGGGGTCACGTAGGCCGAGCTGATTCCGCCATCGACCAGGAAGGTGGAGGCGGTGATGAACGAGGCGTCGTCACTGGCCAGGAATGCCACCGCGGCGGCCAGCTCCTCGGGCTCAGCGAACCGGCCGAGCGGGATGTGCACCAGCCTCCGCGCCGCACGCTCGGGGTCCTTGGCGAACAGCTCCTGCAGCAGCGCAGTGTTCACCGGGCCCGGGCACAGCGCGTTCACCCGGATCCCCTGCCGCGCGAATTGCACACCGAGTTCGCGCGACATCGCCAGGACGCCACCCTTGGACGCGGTGTAGGAGATCTGCGAGGTGGCCGAGCCCATCACGGCCACAAAGGACGCGGTGTTGATGATCGAACCCCGTCCGGCCGGCACCATGTGTCGCAGCGCCGCCCGGCAGCACAGATACACGCTCGTGAGGTTGACGTCCTGCACCCGCTGCCAGGCCGGCAGACCGGTGGTCTCGATCAGGTCGTCCTCGGGTGGGGAGATGCCGGCGTTGTTGAACGCGATGTCCACCGCGCCATAGGTGGCCGCGGCGGTGTCGAACAGGGTGTCCACTGCGGCTTCGTCGGCGACGTCGACGGCGACGAACAGCCCGCCGAGCTCTTCGGCAACTGCTCCGCCGCTGGCGGGGTCGATATCGCCGACCACGATGGTGGCACCCTCGGCGCTCATTCGCCGGGCTGCCGCCAGTCCGATTCCACTCGCGGCGCCGGTGATCACGGCCACCTTCCCGGCCAGACGTGCGGTGAGATCAACCGGCGTCACGGCGCCTCCTCTACGGCGAAGAAAACGTTCTTGGTCTCGGTGAAATGCAATGGTGCATCCGGTCCGAGTTCACGGCCCAGACCGGACTGCTTGAACCCGCCGAACGGGGTGTTGAAACGCACCGAGGAGTGCGAATTGACGCTGAGATTACCTGCTTCGACGCCGCGCGCCACCCGCAGCGCGCGCGACAGGTTGTCGGTCCAGATCGACCCCGACAGTCCGTAATCGGTGTCATTGGCCAAGGCGATGGCGTCGGATTCATCCTCGAACGGCAAGACGACGACGACCGGGCCAAAGATCTCCTCCGTGACGGTGCGGTCCTGCCGCTGCGGGGTCAGGACCGTCGGCGGGAACCAGTAGCCGGGCCCAGGCGGCGCCGATCCCCGGAAGGCGACGGGTGCGTCATCGGGAACGTACCCGGCCACCGAATCGAACTGCTTGCGAGACACCAGTGGCCCCATCTCGGTGTCGCGGGCACTGGGATCACCAACGATCACAGCTTTGACCGCCGGTTCGAACAACTCCATAAACCGATCAAAAATGTTGCGCTGCACAAGGATCCGGCTACGCGCACAGCAGTCCTGACCGGCATTGTCAAACACGCCATTGGGTGCAGTGGCCGCCGCGCGTTCCAGATCACAATCATCGAAGATGATGTTCGCGCTCTTTCCACCGAGTTCCAGGGTCACCCGCTTGACCTGCTGCGCGGCTCCTGCCATCACGCGCACGCCGACCTCGGTGGAGCCGGTGAAGACCAGCTTGCGAACATCCGGATGAGTGATCAGTCGCTCGCCCACCACCGCTCCCCTGCCGGGCAGCACCTGAAACAAATCCGCTGGCAGGCCCGCTTCCACCGCCAATTCGCCGAGACGGATGGAAGTCAGCGGAGTCAACTCGGCAGGTTTGAGCACCACGGCGTTACCGGCGGCCAACGCCGGTGCGAATCCCCACGACGCGATGGGCATAGGGAAGTTCCACGGGGTGATCACCCCGATGATGCCTATCGGCTCGTTGAACGTGACGTCGAGGCCACCCGCGACGGGAATCTGCTTGCCGGACAACCGTTCCGGTGCGCCCGCATAAAACTGCAATACGTCGCGGACATGACCGGCCTCCCACTCGGCCGCGCCGATGGGGTGCCCTGAGTTAGCGACTTCCAGTGCCGCCAGTTCACTCACATGGGCATCGACGATTGCGGCGAAGGAACGCAAGGCGGCCGCACGTTCGCCTGGAGCGTGTGCGGCCCAGGCTTTCTGGGCGACCTTTGCCCGAGCGATGGCGTCGTCGACATCGGCGGTGTCCAATAGTTCGACGGTGCGCAGCACCTGCTCGGTGGCGGGATTGATCAATTCCGTGGTGGTCACGATCTCACGCCTCCTTTCGAATAGGTCCGAGCTGTCACGAAATTTCGGGCAGCCTCGACGAGCCCGGTGAACAACCGCAGATCCTCCGAAGCTTCCTCGGGATGCCACTGCACGGCGACGACGAAATCATCCCCGGCCAACTCGACAGCCTCGACGAGGCCGTCGGTATCGCGGGCGCTGACGATCAGCCCCTCACCGATCCGGTCGATGCCCTGGTGGTGGTAGCACTGCACCGTCGCGCTCGCGCCAATCAAACGTCCCAATCGGCTGCCCTCAACGGTCCGCACTGTGGAGGTGGCAAACACCGCATTGCCCCGTTGGTGACCAGCGTGGCCGAGCAGGTCCGGCAGATGTTGGTGCAGGCTGCCCCCCAGGGCCACATTGAGCACCTGTGCCCCGCGGCAGATGCCCAGCACCGGCATGCCGCGCCGCAACGCCACACCGAGTAGTGCGAACTCCCAGGCGTCGCGGTCAACGGCCGGCTCATCGGTGGCCGGGTGCGGCTCGTTGTTGTAGGCGGCGGGATCGACGTCACGGCCGCCGGTAAGGACCAGCCCGTCGAGGCCGTCCAGCACCCGCGCGGCGATGCCGACATCGACGGGCTGAGGTGGCAGCAGCACGGTGATCCCACCGGCCGTGGTGACCGCATCCAGGTAGCTCTTGTGCAGGAAAGCGGCTGGGACATCCCACGCTCCGGTCTGCGCCTGTTGCAAGTAGGTGGTCAGGCCGATGACCGGAAGGCTGCCCGCCGCGTCAGAAGCGCTCAAAACCACGCACCCGCTCCCAGTCGGTGACTGCCGAATTGAACGCGGCGAGTTCGACCCGTGCATTGTTGAGGTAGTGCTCGACGACCTCGTCCCCGAACGCCTCGCGCGCCACCGGCGAGTGTTCGAATAACCCGGCCGCCTCGGCCAGCGTGGTCGGCAACCGCGGCGCGCCGCCGGCGTAGGCGTTGCCCGTGCACGGCTCGGGAAGCTTCATCCCCTGGTCGATGCCGTGCAGTCCACCGGCGATCAGCGCGGCCACCGCCAGATACTGGTTGACGTCACCGCCGGCGGTGCGGGACTCCATTCTCATTGAATGGCCCGCGCCGACGACCCGTAGCGCACACGTCCGGTTGTCCACGCCCCACGCGATCGCGGTCGGGGCAAAGCTTCCGGTAGCGAATCGTTTGTAGGAGTTGATATTCGGGGCACTAAACAGAGTGAGCTCGCGCATGGTGGCGAGCTGTCCGGCAATGAAGCTGCGGAACAGCGAGGACATGCCCAATGAATCGGATGCGTCGGCGAGGACAGCGGCGCCATCGGTGCTCCGCAACGAAATATGGATATGACAGCTGTTGCCCTCGCGCTCGTCGAACTTGGCCATGAAGGTCAGTGCTTTGCCGTGCTGGTCGGCGATCTCCTTGGCGCCGTTCTTGTAGATCGTGTGGTTGTCACAGGTAACCAGGGCGTCGTCGTAACGGAAGGAGATCTCCTGCTGGCCGGCATTGCACTCGCCCTTGACGCCTTCGCAATACATGCCGGCGCCGTCCATGCCCAGGCGGATATCGCGGAGCAGCGGCTCCAGGCGCGTCGAGGCACCGATGGCATAGTCGATGTTGTAGTCGCTGGCTTTGCGCAATCCGTGGTAGCCGGCCGCCCAGGCCTCGCGGTAGGTGTCCTCGAAGACCATGAACTCCAACTCGGTGCCGACGAAGGCAGCCAGGCCGCGCTTGGCCAGTCGGTCGAGTTGGGTGCGCAGGATGTGCCGCGGCGCGACGATCACCGGATCACCGATTGCCCACTTCAGATCCGCCATCACCAGGGCTGTTCCGGGCAGCCACGGAATCATCCGCAGAGTACTGATGTCGGGCGCCATCACCATGTCGCCGTAGCCGGACTCCCAACTCGACATCCGGTATCCATCGACGGTGTTCATCTCCACGTCGGTGGCGAGCAGATAGTTACAGCACTCCGCGCCGTGCGCGGCGACCTCCTCGGCGAACAACCGGGCCGAGACCCGTTTGCCGACAAGCCTGCCCTGCATGTCGGCGAACCCGACGATCACCGTGTCGATCTCGCCGGCGGCCATCAGCCGCTCCAACTCCCCGGGCGTCAGCAACCCGTGCCGACGGCCCGCGGTGTTCTGCGTTGCCACGAGTACTCCCTCCGAGTGAACGTAATGGCAGACCGTGCGCGGTCGGCTCCAAGGTTTACACAACCGACACGGGAAAAGGTAGGACGCTAAGCCCCTAACCGGCATATCGTCCTACCACGCTCGCACGGAGTTTGTCCTATTGCGCTCGCATCGAGTCCGGCGAAGGAGACCTACCATGCCCGAGGGCCACGAACTGCTCGACGATGACGAACGCCATCTCGCCCGACTGGGTTACGCCCAGGAACTCGACCGCTCCTGGTCGGGGTTCAACAACTTCGCCATCTCGTTCTCGATCATCTCGATCCTGGCGGGCTGCTTCTCATCGTTCGGCCTGGGCTGGAACAACGGCGGGCCGGCGGCGATCGCGTGGGGCTGGCCGATCTTTGCGGGGTTCATCCTGCTGGTCGGCTTCTGCATGTCGGAGTTGGTGTCGGCGTTCCCCACCTCCGGTGGAATCTACTGGTGGGCGGCCAAACTCGGCGGACCGAAGGCCGGCTACTACACCGGCTGGCTGAACCTCGTCGGGCTGATCGCGATCCTGGCGTCGGTGTCCTACGGCAGCGCGACATTCCTGGATCTCACCCTGGGCACGCTCAGCGAAGACTGGTTGGCGGGCTACAGCCTGCGGCGGGTGTTCGCGATGTTTCTGATCATCCTGGTGGTGGTGGCGGTCATCAACATCTTTTCCAGCCACCTGCTTGCCGTGATCAACAACATCTCGGTGTGGTGGCATGTGGCCGGTGCGGCAGCGGTGATCGCGATCCTCTTCCTGGTTCCGGAGCGCCACGCCACCGTCGGGGAAGTCTTCGCCCGGACCGTCAACAACAGCGGCATGTTCGGTGGATCCACCTCCGGGTGGGGCTGGCTGCTCTTCGTTCTGCCGATCTCGGCGATCCTCACCCAGTACACGATCACCGGCTATGACGCCTCAGCCCACCTGTCCGAGGAAACCCGCAGTGCCGCCGATTCCGCGGCAAAGGGCATCTGGCGATCGATCTTCTACTCGGCAATCGGCGGCTGGATTCTCCTGCTGTCCTTCCTGTTCGCGGTGCAAGACGCCGACGGAGTATCGGCGGCCGGCGGCGGGGTGGCGGCAATTTTCAACCAGGCGCTGACGTCCAAGTGGGCCGCGGCGGTGCTGTT
>SYAA01000284.1 GCA_005789055.1 Actinomycetota bacterium | reverse complement strand
GTGACCTTCAGCACCGGCGAGTAGATGGAGTCGACCGGAATGCGGCCGATCTCGGCACCGGAGGCCTTGTTCTGCACCGCCGGAACGTATCCGCGGCCGCGCTCGACGACGAGCTCGATCTCGAGTTTGCCCTTGTCGTTGAGGGTGGCGATGTGCATGTCGGGGTTGTGCACCGTGACGCCGGCGGGCGGCACGATGTCACCGGCGGTGACTGCGCCGGGCCCCTGCTTGCGCAGGTACATGGTGACCGGCTCGTCTTCGTCGGAGGACACCACGAGACCCGTGAGGTTGAGGATGATATCGGTGACATCCTCCTTGACCCCCGGCACGGTGGTGAACTCGTGCAGCACACCGTCGATGCGGATACTCGTCACAGCGGCGCCGGGGATCGAGGACAGCAGCGTACGGCGCAGTGAATTGCCCAGGGTGTAGCCGAATCCGGGCTCGAGCGGCTCGATGATGAACTGCGAGCGGTTCTCGACAATGACGTCTTCGCCCAGGGTGGGCCGCTGAGAAATCAGCATTTCTTCTCGTATCTCCTTCTCGGCATCCGCTATTTGATGCCGTTGGGTGAGCCGCGGAACGGATGTCCCGCAGGTCTACTTGGAATAGAACTCGACGATGAGCTGCTCGGCGAGCGGCACCTGAATCTGCTCGCGCGTGGGCAACTGGTGGATCAGGATGCGCTGACGCTCGCCGAGCACCTGCAGCCAGGACGGAATCGGGCGGTCGCCCGAGGTCTCCCGCGAGATCTGGAACGGCAGGGTGTTCAGCGATTTGTCCCGAACATCGACGATGTCGTACTGCGACACCCGGTAGCTCGGCACATTCACCTTGACGCCGTTGACCGTGAAGTGGCCGTGGCTGACTAGCTGTCGGGCCATCCGCCGGGTGCGTGCCATCCCGGCGCGATAGATGACGTTGTCCAGCCGACTCTCCAAGATCCGCAACAGGTTCTCGCCGGTCTTGCCGGTCGAGCGGTTGGCCTCTTCGTAGTAGCGGCGGAACTGCTTCTCCATCACGCCGTAGGTGAAGCGGGCCTTCTGCGTCTCCTGCAGCTGTTGGCGGTATTCGCTCTCCTTGATCCGCGCACGGCCGTGCTGGCCGGGCGGATAGGGACGCTTCTCGAAGGCCTGATCGCCGCCGACGAGGTCGACGCCCAGCCGACGCGATTTACGAGTGATTGGTCCGGTGTAACGAGCCATGGTGTGTGCCTTCCCTTCCTAGACCCGGCGCCGCTTGGGCGGACGGCAGCCGTTGTGCGGCTGCGGAGTGACATCGGAAATCGCCCCGACTTCCAGGCCGGCGGCCTGCAGCGAGCGAATCGCGGTCTCCCGGCCCGAGCCCGGACCTTTGACGAACACGTCGACCTTCTTGACACCGTGCTCCTGGGCCTTGCGGGCGGCGTTTTCCGCAGCCAGCTGGGCGGCGAAGGGAGTCGACTTGCGTGACCCCTTGAAGCCGACATGGCCGGACGACGCCCAGGCGATGACGTTGCCCTGGGGGTCGGTGATGGACACGATGGTGTTGTTGAAGGTGCTCTTGATATGCGCCACACCGTGCGGGACGTTCTTCTTTTCCCTACGGCGAGTCTTCTGACCCTTCTTGGCGGCGGAAGCTTGCCCGGTCTTTTTTGCAGGTGGCATGTCTACTTAGCCTTCTTCTTGCCGGCGATGGTGCGCTTGGGTCCCTTGCGGGTACGCGCATTGGTCTTCGTCCGCTGACCGCGGACGGGCAGCCCGCGGCGGTGCCGCAGGCCCTGGTAGCAGCCGATCTCGATCTTGCGACGGATATCGGCCTGCACCTCGCGGCGCAGGTCGCCTTCGACCTTGATGTTGCCTTCGATGTACTCACGCAACTGCGTCAGTTGGTCGTCGGTGAGGTCCTTGCTGCGCAGATCCCGGTCAATGCCGGTCGCGGCGAGGATCTCCTGGGATCGGGTGCGCCCGATACCGAAGATGTAGGTCAGCGCGATCTCCATGCGCTTGTCGCGCGGAAGATCCACGCCCACTAGTCGGGCCATGTGTCGGCGTTCCTCTTTTTCCTGCGGAGGTCTGTTCCCAGTCCATCCCGGAGGTTTCCGGGGCCCGGCCTCCGTTCCGGGCGTGCGCACCCGGCGTATCCGAGTGTTGGTTCTGGGAGGTCTTCATTTAGTTGTGTCCGGCGCCGGTAGCGGCGTTGGGTCTAGATCTGACTACCCCGGGATCTGACTACCCCCGGGATCTGATTACCCCTGGCGCTGCTTGTGGCGGGGATCAGAGCAGATCACCATCACCCGGCCATGACGACGGATCACCCTGCACTTGTCGCAGATCGGCTTGACGCTCGGGTTCACCTTCACGGCCTGTTGATCCTTCTAGTCGTTCTTGTCAGTTGTCGTTCGCGGTCTGTGTCGGCCGCGGCTGTGTCGTAGCCGGATTGGGGCGCTACTTGTACCGGTAGACGATGCGGCCCCGGGTCAGGTCGTAGGGCGATAACTCCACGACGACCCGGTCCTCGGGCAGGATGCGGATGTCGTGCTGCCGCATCTTGCCGCTGATGTGAGCGAGTACTTTGTGGCCGTTCTCCAACTCAATGCGGAACATCGCATTGGGAAGGGGCTCGACCACGCGGCCCTCGACCTCGATGGCTCCGTCTTTCTTGCCCATATCCTCACAGATTCTTGTTCTTGCGCTTTGGTCATTCCCGGGCAGCCTTCGCCCGACCACACGTGAGCCGAAGGAAAGGTTCGTTCCAGGACAGGGCACGCAAGAGTCGGCGCGAGTACCGCACCGTGTTCCGAGGATACCCGCTGGGCATGTGCTTCTCCAAAATGCGCCCGATAGGCTCCCCTGATGCGGCTCTTGGTCACTGGCGGCGCGGGCTTCATCGGAGCGAACTTCGTCCACAGCACGGTGCGGGACCGCCCCGACGTCGAGGTCACGGTGCTGGATGCGCTGACCTACGCGGGCAGCGCGGAGTCGTTGAACGCCCTGGGCGATGAAATCCGCCTCGTCGACGGCGATGTCAACGACGAATCGCTGGTCGAGGGCTTAGTCGGCGCGAGCGACACCGTGGTCCACTTCGCGGCCGAAACCCACGTGGACAACTCGCTGGCGGACCCGACTCCCTTCCTGCGCAGCAATGTCGACGGCACCTTCACGGTGCTCGAGGCGGTGCGCCGACACGGCGTCCGGCTGCACCACATCTCCACCGACGAGGTTTATGGGGACCTGCCGCTGAACGAGAAAGTCCGCTTCACGGCCGCTACGCCCTACAACCCGTCCAGCCCCTACGCCGCCAGCAAGGCCGCCGCTGATCTGCTGGTCCGGGCCTGGGTGCGGTCCTTTCGCATTCAGGCCACGATCTCGAACTGCTCCAACAACTACGGGCCTTACCAGCACGTGGAGAAGTTCATCCCGCGAGCGATCACCAATGTCCTGACCGGCCGGCGACCCAAGTTGTACGGAACCGGCGCCAATGTCCGCGACTGGATTCACGTCGACGACCACAACAGCGCGGTGTGGCGGATTCTCGAGGACGGCGTCGCGGGGCGAACGTACCTGATCGGCGCAGACGGCGAACTCAATAACGCCTCGGTGCTGAGGTTGATCCTGGAGTTGATGGACCGCGAACCCGACGACTTCGACCACGTGCCCGATCGCGCGGGCCACGACCTGCGATACGCGATCGACGCCGCTCCGCTTCGGGAGGAACTCGGCTGGGCGCCAGAGCACACCGACTTCGCCGAGGGGCTGGCCGCCACCATCGGGTGGTACCGGGACAACAAGTGGTGGTGGGAACCGCTGAAGGACGCCACCGAGGCCCGCTATCGGGAGTCAGGTGACGTGAGATGAGTTTTCGCGAACTCGCGGTGCCTGGGGCGTGGGAGATCACCCCGCAGTTGCGCGGCGACAGCCGCGGATCGTTCTTCGAATGGTTCACCGAGAGCGGGTTCGCCGATATGACCGGACATGCCTTCGACCTGCGGCAGGCGAACTGTTCGGTGTCGGCGGCCGGGGTGCTGCGCGGTCTGCACTTCGCGCAGGTTCCGCCAAGTCAGGCGAAGTACGTGACGTGCCTCAAGGGGTCGGTGTTCGACGTGGCGGTCGACGTCCGGACCGGGTCACCAACATTCGGTCAATGGGACTCGGTTCTGCTGGACGATGTCGACCGGCGCTCGATCTATATCTCCGAAGGATTGGCGCACGGATTCCTTGCGCTGCAGGATGATTCGACCATCATGTACCTGTGCTCGGCGCCCTATGCGCCACAACGGGAGCACACCATCGCCCCCGGCGACCCGGCGATCGGCATCGACTGGCCGCTGCCGACGTCGCAACTGCTGCTGTCCGATCGGGATGCCGACGCGCCCACCCTCGCCGAGGTGCGGGACGCCGGTCTCCTGCCCGACTGGACGCAAACCCAGGCCTTCGTCGCGGGGTTGCGCAACAAACCGAATATTTACTAGGATATGCAAGTATCTCCTCCACCCCGGCCGGAAGGCACCTCATGAGCACCACGATCCAGCATTTCATCAATGGTCAGCGCGATAGCCTGGCCAGCACCCGCACCGCGGACGTGTTCAACCCCAGCACCGGCGAGGTCCAGGCCCAGGTATTGCTCGCCTCGGCAGCCGACGTTGATGTGGCCGTTTCCGTGGCGGTCGACGCCCAGAAGGAGTGGGGGGCGTGGAATCCGCAGCGGCGGGCCCGCGTGATGATGAAGTTCATCGAACTGGTCAACGCCAACGCAGACGAACTCGCCGAACTGCTATCCATCGAGCACGGCAAGACGGTGCCCGACGCGCTCGGCGACATCCAGCGCGGTATCGAGGTGATCGAGTTCTCCATCGGCATCCCACACCTGCTCAAGGGTGAGCTGACCGAGGGGGCCGGGCCCGGTATCGACGTGTACTCGATCCGGCAACCGCTCGGTGTCGTCTGCGGTATCACCCCGTTCAACTTTCCCGCGATGATCCCGCTGTGGAAGGCCGGTCCCGCGCTGGCGTGCGGCAATACCTTCATCCTCAAGCCGTCTGAGCGTGACCCTTCGGTTCCGCTGCGACTGGCCGAGTTGTTCCTTGAGGCCGGCCTCCCGCCGGGCGCCTTCCAGGTCGTCCAGGGCGACAAGGAGGCCGTCGATGCCCTGCTCGACCACCCCGACATCAAGGCCTACGGCTTTGTCGGCTCGTCCGACATCGCGCAGTACATCTACTCGCGTGCGGCGGCAGCCGGAAAACGCGCCCAGTGCTTCGGTGGCGCTAAGAACCACATGAGCGTGATGCCGGACTCCGACCTGGATCAGGCCATCGACGCCCTCGTCGGCGCCGGCTACGGCAGCGCCGGGGAGCGGTGCATGGCAATCAGCGTCGCGGTACCGGTCGGGGAAGAAACCGCGGACCGGTTGCGCAACAGGCTCGCCGAGCGGATCGAACATCTGCGGGTCGGCCACAGCCTGGACCCGAAAGCCGACTACGGCCCACTGGTCACCGAAGCCGCGCTGGACCGAGTGCGTGGCTACATTGACGCCGGCGTCGCCGCAGGCGCCGAACTCGTTGTCGACGGTCGCGAAAAAGGCAGCGACGAAATGACCTTCGGCGACGCGAGCCTGGAAGGTGGCTACTTCATCGGGCCGTCCCTGTTCGATCACGTCACCACCGATATGTCGATCTATACCGACGAGATCTTCGGTCCGGTGGTGTGCATCGTGCGCGCCAAGAACTACGAGGAAGCCCTCCGGCTGCCCAATGAGCACGAGTACGGCAACGGTTGGCTGATGGTCAGGCGAGCATGCAGTGGTTCGACACCCGCGAACGAAAGCGTCTCGATGCATTCACGCTCACGGATGGCGTCGCGAGCCTGCAGTGGCTCGAC
>SYAA01000283.1 GCA_005789055.1 Actinomycetota bacterium | reverse complement strand
TCCCCACGTCGATGCATTCATTCAACCGCAGGTGGGTTATCCCAGGTTTGAGATCTCACCGGTTCCTCGACAGGATGGCCCGGTGAGCAACTACGCCGCTGGCCCACCCGGGCACGGCAGCTACCCCCCGCCCGGCTACGGACCGCCCGGCTACGGACCGCCCGGCTATCCCCCGCCCGGCTATGGGCCGCCCGGCTACGGGCCGCCCGGCTACGGGCCGCCCGGCTGGGGCGGCTGGAAGCCCGGGGTGATCCCCATCTTCAGCAATTCGGCGACGCGCGGGTTGACATCGGGCGACATCTTCCGCGGCGCCGTCGGATACATCAGGGCCAACCCGAAGGCCACCCTCGGACTGACCGCCGCCGTCGTCGCGGTCACCGCGGCGCTGGCGCGGCTGCTGCAGTTCCTCGGGCCTTCGGACGACGACACCTCGGGGCTGGCAATCTTCACGCTGATCTCGGCGGCCACGACCGCGTTCGGGACGATCCTGCTCTCCGGGATGCTCACCGTCGTGGTGGCCCGCGCGGTGTTCGGATCCACCATCACCGTCGGCGAAGCCTGGCGGCGCGTCCGCGGCCGGCTGCCGGCACTGATCGGAATGGGCGCGTTGCAGTTGGCGGCCGTGGTCGTGCTGATCGGCGGCACAGTGCTGGTGATCGTCGGAGTTGCGCGGGCCGCCAACGGCGCCGTCGCCGCCTTGATCGGATTTCCCCTGGTGCTACTTCTGATCGCGGCACTGGCCTACCTGTTCACCGTGCTCGCGTTCGCACCGGCGGCGATCGTGCTGGAACACAAGCCGATCGTGGCCGCGCTTGAGCGATCCTTCACCCTGGTGCGCCATCGGTTCTGGCGCGTCCTGGGTATTCGCGTGCTGGCCGGGCTGATCGCCGCCGTCGTCGCCGGATTGATCTCAGTTCCGTTCACCCTGGCCGGACAGGTGCTGTCCCTGGGTACGGCCGAGCCCACCGTTCTCGGCATAGTTTCGGCAGTCCTGGGCCAGACGCTCGGCCAGATCATCACCGCACCGTTCGCGGCCGGAGTCGTCGTGCTGCTTTACGTCGACGCCCGGATCCGTTCCGAGGCTTTCGACGTCGCGTTACGCGCCGGAGCGAGCGCCGGCCCGGGTGCGGTTTCGTTCACCGACACCTTGTGGCCGACCGCCGCGAGCTGAGCTTCCTCAGTTGCTGATCCAGTTTCCGTGGAAGCCGTAGGGAACCCGGCGCGGCAACTGAATGCGAGCAACCGGATCGCCGGCGAAATCGGTGGCATCCAGGATCACCAACTCACTGGTGTTGTCGACCGGGTCATAGACGTAGGCCATGTACCAACCGTTGCTCTCATCCGGCGCACCCGACGGCGACGGAACGAAGACGGCCTCGCCGGGTCCGCCCGGGGCGTCCGGCGTACCGAATCGGTGCTCGACAGCATCTCCGGTCCGTAGGTCGTAACGCACCAGGCTGGCATCGCCCACCGACACCGCGTAGCGCGCCGGCAGGCCAGCCAGTCGGTCATCGATCCGCGGGAACTCGACTGCGCGGTCGTCGAGTTGGTGTTCGGTCACCGTGCCGGTTCGAAGATCGATCCTCCAATTCCAGAGCACGGCGCTGTCCCCGAATCCGCCGTCCTTGCGCCACAGCTCCGCGTAGCGGACCGCTTGCAGCACGATGGTGTCGCCGTCGTCATAGGCGTTGGCAACGTGGAATATGTAGCAGGGATCGATGTTGAACCAGCGCACCTCGCCGAACGGGTCGTCGCGGCGCAGCACCCCCAACCGGGCGCCGTACTCGTCCTCCCAGCGAAACGGCATATCGCCGCTTCCGCTGACCGCGATGTCGATGTTGAACACGATCGGTAGGTCCAGGAAGATGACATGCTCGGCGGTCATCGCGAAGTCGTGCATCATCGTAAGCGCCTCGACATCGACGGGCCGGTTGACGGTCAGCTCACCGTCGGCGTCCACCCGGTGGTAACTGACATGCGGACTGAACAGGTTGCCGTAGCCGAAGAAGTGCAACTCCCCGGTGGTCGGACAAATCTTGGGGTGGGCAGTCATCGCATCGTTGAGTTTTCCGCCGAAGTCGTAGCAGCCGACCGTCTCCAGATCCTTGGTGACCTGATACGGCAGTGATGACTCGACAAGGGCGAGTGTCTTGCCCGCGTGGTTGACGATGTGGGTGTTGGCGACCGCCGATCGCAGGTTGCGGCTGCCGTCGCCGTTGTAGACCCCGAAGGGGGTGTCGAAGCTGTCGGTTCGCACCCACCGGTTGCGGTACCACTTTGCGGCGCCGCCTTCGATGCGCACGCCGTGGATCATGCCGTCGCCGAGGAACCAATGTCCGGTCGGCTGGCGGGGGTTGGGGCCGTTACGCAGGTACCAGCCGTCGAGTTCAGCGGGGATAGCGCCCTTGACGGGCAGGTCATACTCGGTGAGCTCGTCGGGTACCGGCGCGTAGTTCCCGCGCTGATAGAACTGGCCGGTGTCGGGCAGGTTGGCGGAGTCCGCGGCGGTATCGGTCATGACCACCACTCTGCCACCCTTACC
>SYAA01000282.1 GCA_005789055.1 Actinomycetota bacterium | reverse complement strand
CAGCATTGGCTTGGTCGCACCGATCACCTCCATCGGCGAGGCCATCGCCGAGGCTGGCCAGAACCTTCAGGCCTATGTCACCGCACAGATCAACGGTTTGGTCAGCGCGCTGCCGGTGACCTTCCAGGCCGCAGTCCAGTCTGTCATCGGCAACAACGTGCAGTCAGTGCTCAACTCGATACAAAACGCCATCTCGGCGCTGACCGGCGGGTTGATTCCGCCGGCGGCCAGCGCGTCGGCCGCACCCCGTCTCGCGGCGGCCCGCGTCGCCGCGCCCGCCCCGTCGGTTGATGTCCGCGAGGCGGTGACGGCCTCACCGGTCAGGCAGGCCGAGTCCGATGCCGCGCCAGCTGCGCCCGACGTTGTCGGGCCGTCGGCACCTTCGGTGGCGGATCAACCGGATGTCCCGGTCAGGCCGCGGGCGCGACAGGCCGTTCGTCCGCCGGTCGCCCTCAAAGCTGCTGGCGTTGCCGTTCGATCGGCGCCCAGCCCGCGTCAACGGGTGGTAGCCACACCACGTAACGCTGAGTCGGGCCCAATTCAGTCGGGCCCAGCCGAGTCGGGCCCAGCCGAGTCGGGCCCAGCCGAGTCGGGCCCAGCCGAGTCGGGCCCAGCCGAGTCGGGCCCAGCCGAGTCGGGCCCCGGCGGTGCCGACGTTTCGTAGAGCTCCAGCGGGAGACCGTCCGGGTCAGCGAAGAACGTGAATCTGCAACCGGTGTACTCGTCGACCCTGATGGGTTCGACCGCGATGCCTTGTGACCGAAGGTGATCCGACCAGGCCCCGACATCATCGACCGCGAAGGCCAGATGCCGCAGGCCGCCGGCTTCCGGTTGACTCGGACGAGCCGGCACGACTGGAAAAGAGAACAGTTCGATTCGCTCGCCACCGGGCAGAGCAAGATCCAATTTCCAGGATGCGCGTTCTGATCGGTAATTCTCGGCTATCACCGACAATCCCAGCACCTGTGTGTAGAAGGTCTTCGACCGCGCGTAGTCCGAGCAGATGATCGCTACGTGGTGGATGCGGCGAAGCGCAGGCGTGTTCGGGCCAGCCGGATTCACCCGGCGATTACCGCCCCGAAGGACCTGTGCGTCCGCGCCGCGCCCGTAGACCGCGCCGGGCTGCTGCCGAACATCGAGCCGACTGCGATCACTTGGGCGAGACCGTCGGCGTCGCCGGTGGTGTACGTCGGATCATCGGGCGAAATCGCGTTGTTCATGGCGATCGTCCCCAGGTTCGACGCACCGGTCGGTAGGTAAACGAGGGTCCATGAGGGCAACCACGGCCGCTGCAGCATCCCGTCGAGCAGTGCGGTCCGGGCCTCGTTGTAGGACTCAAAGCCGTGGGTCGGCAGCAGGCCGCCGCCGGTGGCGTCGAGATTCTCCTCGCTCACCGAGGCGGTGAAGATGTAGTTGCCATTGCCGTCCGGCTCGCCGCCGAAGGTGCGCAGGTGGGAGTTTTCGCCCCAGAACGGAGCGTCGCGGTAGGCGGGACCGATGCCGGTGAATGACAGCAGTCCGTTCTGGCCCAGCCCGAATGGCAGCGGAGGCAAGAACCCGAGCCCGAGCAGACCTCCGCCGGGCATCTGTGGGGCGGTGTTGGTCCCGAGAATCGCCTTGTAGCCGACGCTGCTGAAGGGCGACGGTCCGAAACCTGCGGCGCGCAGCGCGAAGTCGAGCCTCAATTCAGCGGCGTACTTGCTGCCGGCCTTGACGACGAAGACCGTGTTGATGGGTTCCTGCATGGTCTTGGCGCCCGGAGTGTCCGACGTGCAGTTCGCCGATGTGGAACCCGTGCCGCAGTAGGGCTGACCCACCCAGTCGGCTATCTGTCCGGCTTTGTTGATCATCCACTGGCCCAGAAGTCCGTAGGGGGTGTCGACAGTGGACTCCGGATTTGGCGGGGCCACCGCGTAAGCCGTTGCAGCCGCCAACGGAGCAGGCTGGTTGTCGGCCGGGGTCGGCACGGTTGCTGAGGCTGTCGGGTGGGTGACCGCCGGCGCGGGCAGGGTGACCGCGATCGACGCCGGCTCGGTCAGCGCGGCGACGTTCCGGGCGGCGACCGCCGACACCGGTCGCGCATCGGGAATCGCTCGGGCTAGATCAGGAGCCGATGACCGCGCGCGCACCCGCGTCAACGCGGTGACAGGATTCGATGTTGCGGCGGCGGCGCTTCTTGAGCCGCGGGTGGGCGCGGGAGCAGAGTCTGTACTGGCTGCCGCGGAGGCCCGGGTGTCCGGTCCCGCGGTATCGGCGTCGGCGACCGCGGTGCCGCCGAAGATGGCCACACCCACGCCCAGCGCCGCGGCAATGCCACCGACGCGGCCTACGCACTGTCCTGCTCTCATGAGTTTCGACCTCCTGTTGTGGTCCTGCCGAGTGGCGAAGCGTTGAACGAAAAGCCTATTAAGCGGACGCCGGGCCCGAAGGGTTTCCAGGAACTCCAGCGCTCTCGAGGATCTGAGCCACGGTTCTGGCAAACCAGAAAACCGCCCCCCAACTGCACGGGAGCGGTTTTCCGCTTCGGGGTGGCTGACGGGACTCGAACCCGCGACAGCCAGGATCACAACCTGGTGCTCTACCAACTGAACTACAGCCACCATCGCCGCGATGTGCGGCTAATTGAGTCTAGCCGCTCTCGGGTTCGACGGCCGAATCAATATCCGGCGGTCCGGCCGCTGGAAGATCCAACTCGACGACGGCGTCGGCGATCTCGCTGGTGGACGGCCCCGGTGGCGGAATGAAGGCGATACGGCGGTAATACCGCAGTTCGCGGATGGACTCCTGGATGTCCGCCAACGCCCGGTGCGCGAGTCCCTTCTCCGGCTGCCCGTAGTAGATCTTCGGATACCAGCGGCGGCACAACTCTTTGATCGAGCTGACGTCGATCATCCGGTAATGCAGGTAGTCGTCGAGCGTGGGCATGTCTCGGGCGAGAAATCCACGATCGGTGGCGATCGAATTTCCGGCCAGCGGGGCGGTTTTGGCCTGGGGGACGTGTGCGCGGATGTAGTCGAGCACCATCTCCTCGGCTGCCGGAACGCTGATGGTCGACGCCCGGACCTCCTCGGTCAGCCCCGAACTCCGGTGCATTCGGGCGACCACCTCGACCATCCCGTCGAGCGCCTCGTCGTCGGCGTGGATCACCACGTCGATGCCGTCGCCGAGGACATTGAGGTCAGCATCGGTCACCAGTGCGGCGATCTCGATCAACTTGTCAGACTGCAGGTCCAGCCCGGTCATCTCGCAGTCGATCCACACCAGTTCATCCCGCACAGCGAATAACCCTAAGCCCCGGCGGCCCGCACGCATGGCTCACCCTCGTTCATTGCGTCCAGCGCAGTAGTCTCGTTCGCTATGACCGAACCAACCGGCACCCCCGCTCAGCAGATCGCCTCCGGCTACGAAACCGCCGGTTCGGCCTTGGAACTGGGCTCGGTCATTGTGGACGGCGAGGTGGACCCCTCGGCGCAGATCCGGATCCCACTGTCGATGATGAACCGCCACGGCCTGGTTGCCGGCGCCACCGGAACCGGGAAGACCAAAACCCTGCAGGTGATCGCCGAGCAACTCTCCGCCGCCGGTGTGCCGGTGGTGATGGCCGACTTCAAGGGCGACCTTTCCGGGCTGACGCGACCCGGGGAAGCAAACGAGAAAACCGCCCAGCGGGCCAAAGACACCGGCGACCAATGGGTGGGATCGCCCTTCCCGGTGGAGTTCCTCTCGCTGGGAACCGGCGGCATCGGGGTTCCGGTACGCGCAACGATCACCGCCTTCGGGCCGATCCTGCTGTCGAAAGTGCTCGGGCTCAACCAAACTCAGGAGTCCACTCTTGGCCTGATCTTCCACTGGGCCGACCAGCAGGGCCTTCCCCTGCTGGATTTAAAAGACCTTCGCTCGGTAATCACCCACCTCACCAGCGATGAGGGAAAAGAGCAGTTGAAGGCGATCGGTGGAGTGTCCGCGCAGACCGCAGGGGTGATCCTGCGGGCGCTGATCAATCTTGAGGCCGCCGGGGGCGATACCTTCTTCGGCGAACCGGAGATCGAACCCGCAGATCTGTTGCGCGTGGACGAGCAGGGTCGCGGGATTATCACCCTCTTCGAAGTCGGTGAACAGGCTGCTCGACCGGTGATGTTCTCGACGTTCCTGATGTGGGTGCTCGCCGATCTGTTCACCTACCTTCCTGAAGTCGGCGATGTCGACAAGCCCAAACTGGTGTTCTT
>SYAA01000281.1 GCA_005789055.1 Actinomycetota bacterium | reverse complement strand
CTAATAGCTGGGGTGGGTGCTGCGGGTACCGCGGTCCCCGGTTGCCGATGATGTCGACCACAGGAGAAATTCCGTGTACCTCGTGCCGATTACCCGCTCGCGGGTCGGGCGTATCGCCTGGTCATTGTTTCGCTATCCGATGAAGAACCGAGAGTTCCCGGCCAGGCATGAAAGGCTCGTCACCGCCGACGACCTCATGCGGTTTGGCTTCTGACCCACAGTCCCGAGTCGCGGATCGTCTCCGCCAGCGCCTCGACGACCGCCGGGTCGTAGGGCGCCGGAAGGTAGATGACCGCCAGGTCCATGCCCTCGGCGCCGTACGCGATCGCATCGGCGATAATGGCCCGGTAGTTGAGATCCGGGGTGAGCCGGATCTGTGCCGACATCATGATCTCTTTCGGATCGCGTCCGACGGCGACGCAGTGCGCGGCGAGGACATCGCGCTTGCGGGCGAAATCCTTCGGCGTCCCGCCCGGAAAATTCCAGTGCTGTGCGTACTTGGCGGTGATTCGCAACGTTCGTTTCTCGCCGCCGCCACCAATGCAGATCGGCGGATGCGGACGTTGCGGACCCTTCGGTTCGTTGCGGGCTGACTTGAGTTGATAGAACCGGCCGTCGAAGTCGGTCCTCTCCTGACTCAGCAGCCCGATCAGCACCTGGCACGCTTCATCAAAGCGATCGAATCTCTCCGTCACAGTGCCTAATTCGATACCGTAGGCGCTGGACTCCTCCTCATTCCAGCCCGCCCCGACGCCGAGTTCGAGCCGGCCACCGGAGATGATGTCCACCGCGGCCGCCATATTTGCCAGCACCGCCGGGTGCCGGTGGTGAATCCCGGTCACCATGGTGCCCAGTCGCAGTCTGGTGGTGGCTTGCGCCAGTGCGCTCAGCGTCGTCCAGCCCTCCAGACAGGGGCCCAGTGGGTCGTCGAAGATCGGGTAGAAGTGGTCGAAGTTCCAGCCCGACTCGTAAACCTCGATGTCATCGGCGGCCCGCCACACCGCGAGCATTTCGGCCCAGGTGGTGTTCTGCGGTGAGGTCTTGAACGCGAATCGCACCTTCGCAGCCTAGTGCTCCCTGAAGTAGGGGAGGAGGTGAAGTGACAGCCTGCGGGTGACGCCAGATACTCGAACGCACTTTCCCCGCGTCGGGGTTGAGCATCCGAACAAATAGAAGGAGAACGCATGACCCTCATCGTCACGCCGGAGGTACTGCGCACCACTCAGCAGGCCATCGAAACCGCACTCCAGCACGCGGCATCCATCGCCAACGGCTACCTGAGCAGCCATGAGGGCATCGGCTCGGCGGTCTGGGGCGGCCAGGCTCAGTTGGCCTCGGTCAACACCGCCGGACAGATCAATCTCGAACTGCAGCAGATGATCACCGGTGGCACGCGCCTGGCGCATGGCTTGAGTCAGGCGGCTTCGATGATCGAAAGCCACGAGGGCGATTCCGCCCGCGGCCTAACCGCCTTCGCCGCTGGGGCCTGATTTCCCGGGGCCTGATTTCCCGGGGCCTGATTTCCCAACCCAACCAACCCAAGAGAGGACTCTTTTCATGTCGGACCAAATTACGTACCACCACGGCGGGGTTGCAGACTTCGCCTCCGACGTCGGTGCCCGTTCTACGCAACTGCTGGAGATCCACGACGATGTCCAGCGACGCACCAACGCGATAGCCGATTTCTTTCAGGGCACTGCGGCGACGTCATTTCACGAAGCCCAGATGCAGATGCTGCAGGGTCTGCAGGGACTCATCGAGACGATGAACCATCACGGTCAGACAATCAGCGCCGTCAACGACAGCGCACATCAGACCGACATCATGATGGGCAACCTCTTTTAGCCGAAATCAACTTCAGCCGGTGGGACTCACGGCATGGGGAGTCCCACCGGCGGGGGAACTGAATCGGGGCAACTGGATTGGGGGAAACAGTGTTGACGACCACGACCGACGGACTCTGGGTGCTGCAGGTGCTGTCCCGGACCGAAGTGCTCGCGCCCGAACTTGGGCTGCGCCCGTACCTACCCAGTGTCGAGACTGAGCAGACTGCGCTCAACCACCCGGTCGCTGAGCAGCTGCGTTCCGCCGCTGTCATCAACGACCATGGTGGCATTGACGACATACTCCTGGAATGGCTCACCGTGCTTTCGCGCCGTGATGTGGCCCTGCTTCTCGACCTCCGCGTGCCCGTACCGAATGAGCTGCCGGAGCGGGTCGTACTGGCACGTTTCGCACAGTGGTGGGTCGCTCTAGAGCGCAAGGGGACCACCGTCAGACTCACCGGGATAGGAGTCGCGAATAGCGAGGAGTCCGCCGCCACGTTAATCAGCTCACAGATCCAACGTGTCTGCGGCGCAATGCATCCGGCTGTATTTCGGCCGGTGACGCTGGATACCGAGGATCTGCTCGCGAACGTCAGCGACGGTGACAGTCTGCGGAAATTCCTCGACAAGCGTCATCTAGACACGGATCAAGTTGCCGTGTTGTCGTCGGCTGCCGACACCGAGAGGTCGGCGCACGCCGGGATCGTCGCACTGCAATCTGGTGCGACACGACTGATTCCCACCGTCGAAGCCGGCGCCGTGACACTCATTGACACAGCGGCGGGCCGGCTGGTGTCGGAAGGGGTTGACGGCGATGGCCGGACCTGGATGATCCTCAGTCCCGGGTCAGAGGCTGCCATCGCCGCAGCAGTGCAAAGGATGATGCGCCGACTGCCGGCTCGGGACGCCTGGCACTCTCACCGAAAGGCGATCTAGATGACCGATCTCTGGAACGTACAGTCCACCGAGACGGGTGCCCCCGACTCGGTCTCGGATACCTTGCGTATCTCGGACTTGGTGACGCCGCCGAAGGTTCCACCGGGATCAGGCTGGCGGAAACTTGTCTACGGCCTCACTGCCGGGAAAGTCAACCCAGGCGAGTCGCCGGCTGAACGGCACCGCCGTCAGTTGCGCGAGCGCATCCGGCGGCACATCCGCAAGCAATACGTGATCGCTTTCGTATCGGGCAAGGGCGGCGTCGGCAAGACCACCTTGACGGCGTGCATCGGCAGTGTCTTCCGTCAGTGTCGTCCGGAGAACGTTGTCGCCATCGATGCGGTTCCGGGGTTTGGGACGCTGGCCGGCCGGATAGACGAAGCCCCGCCGGGGGATTACGCGGCGGTGCTGAACGACGCCGATGTCCAGGGCTACGCCGATATCCGGGAGCACCTGGGGCAGAACGGCGTCGGACTTGATGTCCTCTGCGGAGACCGCGCCTCCGACCAGCCGCGCCCCCTGGTACCTGCCATGTTCACCGGAGTGCTGTCAAGACTCCGACGCACCCACACGGTGATTCTGGTCGACGTCTCCGACGATCTCGAGCACCCCGTGACGAAGTCGGTTCTGGCGGCCTGCGACACGCTGGTGTTCGTTTCAGGCCTCACCGCTGACACATCGCTGCCGGTGACGCGCGCGGTCGATCTGCTCCGGTCGATGGGTCATCACGAGTTGGTGTCCCGGAGCATGGTGATTCTCAACGATATTCGTGACGATCGCGATAAGGATGCCCTCGACTATCTGACGGAGAGATTCAGCCGTTCCGGCGCCACGGTTGAGTACCTACCGCACGACTCCCATCTGGCCAGGGGCGGGATCATCGACATCGACAACGAGCTGCACAAGAGGTCCCGGCTGCGCCTCTACGAGATCGCTGCCGGCATCGCCGACAAGTACGTCCCGGAAGCGGACAGGCCTCATTCATGACGAAGGTCTGCTTTCCCGCTCGCTGTGCGGTTGCAGTCATCTGCGGTGACCATCTCATCTCGCAGGTCTATCCGGCAGCCGTGCCGATCGAAGTTTTCATGGACGACATCGTGGAACTACTCAACGATGACCTCAAGCGCCGTGGCGCCGATACATTCGATGCGGGTGTTGCCTATGAGCTACATCGAGCCAACGGAACGCGGCTGGACATCACCCGATCGCTCGATGAGCTCGGCGTCGAGGACGGGTCAACACTGCTATTAACCCCGGCACAACAGGGCGACTCGTTCGAGCCGCACTACGAGTCGCTGTCGACGGGCCTGGCGCGGGTCGGCAGCCGGTTGTTTCCACCGGTGACCGCGCAGACCGCGGCTCGCACCGCGATTGCACTGACCGCAATGGCCGCGGGCGCGATTCTGCTGTTGGCCGGTTACATCCGCGGCGTCGGAGACGGCCTCGCTCCCGCCATCGCCACCGGTGCCTCCGGAGTCCTGCTGTTTTCGGTCGCTTTTTCGATACGGCGATGGTGGCCGGGCCGACGCGATCTGGTCGCCGGATTGGCCTGGCCGGCGATACCACTGTCGGCCTTCGCGGTTGCGGCGGCGGCGCCCGGGGCGTTGGGCAGTGCCCATGCGTTCATCGCCGCAACGGCGGCGGCAACCCTGACATGCGTGGTGGTCGCGGCGACGCGATGCCATCTCGCCCCCGCGGCTGCGGTGGTGGCACTGAGCGTCATTGCAGGATTAGTCGCGGTAGTGCGTATGTGGCGCCCAGTCCCCAGCCAGTGGCTGGGCATGGGTGTTCTGATCACGTCGCTGGTGCTGCTCACCCTTGCGCCGACGTTGGCGTTGCTGGCGGCCCGGATCCGGCCGCCTCATTTCGGATCAATCACCGGCCGGGATCTCTTTCGCCGCGGCGAGGG
>SYAA01000280.1 GCA_005789055.1 Actinomycetota bacterium | reverse complement strand
GCGCACTGCCGCGATAAGAACCTTGGTGGTGGCCAGGAACGGCAGATAGCGATCCAGCTCACGCTGAATTACCGCGGGATAGGCACCGAACTCCTCCAGCACCGTCAGGAATGTCTCGATCTGGCCGTCGATGGCGAAGAAGGCATCCGGCAGGGCCACCCGGCGCACCACCGAACAGAACACATCGCCCTCATTCCATTGCGACCCAGCAAGTTCGGCGACCATTGACCCGTAGCCGCGCAGCACCACCTGCAAACCGTTGACCCGTTCACAACTGCGGGTGTTCATCTTGTGCGGCATCGCCGAGGATCCGACCTGACCGGCCGCGAAACCCTCGGTGGCCAGTTCGTGGCCGGCCATCAGCCGGATGGTGTGCGCCAGCGACGACGGTCCGGCGCCGAGTTGCACCAGTGCAGAGACTGCGTCGTGGTCCAACGATCTCGGGTACACCTGACCGACGCTGTCCAGCACTGCGGCGAAACCAAGGTGCTCGGCGACGCGGCGTTCGAGGTCGCCGAGGCGCCCCGCATCACCGTCGAACAGATCCAGCATGTCCTGGCCGGTGCCCATCGGCCCCTTGATGCCGCGCAGTGGGTAGCGGTCGATGAGTTCTCTGATGCGCTTCAACGCAATCAGCGTTTCCTCGGCCGCCGATGCAAACCGCTTGCCCAACGTGGTGGCCTGCGCGGCGACGTTGTGGCTGCGGCCTGCCATCACCAGATCCCGGTAGCGTACGGCCCGCTCGGCCAGCCGCGCTGCGACCGCGACGCCGCGGCCGTGGGTGAGTTCCAGGGAGCGCCGGATCTGTAGCTGCTCGACGTTCTCGGTCAGATCCCGGCTCGTCATCCCCTTATGCACGTGCTCGTGGCCCGCCAAGGAATTGAACTCCTCAATTCGGGCTTTGACGTCGTGGCGCAGCACTCGCTCACGGGCCGCGATCGAATCAAGGTCGACCTGCTCGATGACCCGCTCGTAGTCGGTGACCGCCGCCTCGGGCACCTGGGCTCCGAGTTCGCGCTGGGCCCGCAGCACCGCCAGCCAGAGTCGGCGTTCGGCGATGACTTTGGCCTGCGGTGACCAGATCGCCACCATCTCCGCACTGGCATACCTGTTGGCCAGCACATCCGGGATCGCCACGCGGGAGTTCACAACTGCACAGCTTACGGTTTGGGGTATGCATTTCGTCGGAGTCGACCTCGCCTGGGGTCAGCGCAGCCCCACCGGTGTGGCCGCCCTGGACAGCGACGGTGTGCTGTGTCATGTCGGTGTGGCCGGCGATGACGCCGACGTGGTGGCTCAGCTGGCGCCCTACGTCACCGGTCCGTGCGTGGTGGCCTTCGACGCCCCGCTCGTGGTGACGAATCCCAGCGGTAACCGGCCGTGCGAAGCCGCCCTGAACCGGGACTTCCGCCGATTCGATGCCGGTGCCCATCCGGCGAATACCGGCCTGGCCTGGTTCGCCGACGGCGGACGGGGGGCAAGGTTGTGCGCGGCGCTGAAGCTGAACCTCGACCCGCACTCACCGGCGCCGCGACGCGCCCTGGAGGTGTATCCACACGCGGCCAGCATCGCCCTCTTCGGCCTAGACCGGACATTGAAATACAAGCAGAAGTCCGGCCGCGAGTTTGCACAACTACAGTCGGAGTTGTTGCGACTCATCGGTTTTGTTGAGCAGCTGGCGTCGGCAACCCCGACCCTGTCCGTCGGTACCACATCCTGGCAAGCCCTCAGGGACAGCGTGCTGACTGCTGCCGGAAAGGCGGCCCTGCGTCGCGCCGAGGATCCCATCGACGCGGTGCTGTGCGCCTACATCGCCCGGTTCGCCGCTCTCCGGCCCGATGATGTGACCATCTACGGCGATACGGCAACCGGCGCCATCGTCACACCCACGCTGCCGGCGTCTTCGTCATCGCGCTGATCTGCTCCAGAAACCGCCGCACGGTTGCCTGATTCTCGTGTCGCTGCCAGCCGAACGTCGTCGGACGCTGAGCGCGATCGTGCCAGAAGTGGCCCGGCTGCGATGACGGCCGGGTCGCCACCAGCCACACCGCGGTATCGGCACCGTCGGCCACCTCACGCAACAGTGGCCGGGTGACTACCCGGAACCGCGGCAGATACTCCGCGACGCCCGGGGTGTCCACCCAGCCCGGATGCATGCTTTCGACCTTGATGTCGGAGCCGGCCAGTCGACGCGCCCAGGCATCGGCGAGTACCACCTGCATCCGCTTGGTCCGGGCATAGCAGCGCACGCCGTTGTAGTCACGGCTGGACTCGAGATCATCGATCACCAACCCGGTGCTGTACATGCCACCGGAGGACACGAACACCACGGATGCGCCGCGCGCCGCAGCCAACAGCGGCAGCAACCGCTCTGTCATCAGTTGCGGCCCCAGAATGTGAGTGGCCAGTTGCACCTCATGGCCTTCGCGGGTGAGCATGCGCTCCTCGGGCATCAAGCCGGCGTTGTGCACCAGCCCGTCCAACGCGGGCACCCGACCGGCGAAGTCGGCGCACCAGGCATCGACCGCTTCCAGGTCCGAGACATCGCACACCTCCCCCACCACGTCGGCGCCGGGGAACTCCCTGGAGATCTCGGCGACACAGCGCTTCACCTTTGCGGCGTTGCGACCCAGCACGTGCACGGTGGCCCCGAGTTCGGCGAAGGCCCGCGCCATCCCCAGGCCGATACCGGCGGTCGCACCGGTCACCAGCACCCGCTTGCCGACCAGGGCATCGGGGGCGGGGTCGGCGGGCCACCATCGCCGACGCAGTCCGGACCCGATGCGGGTGTAGCCGAGGACCAGCGCACGGTCCATCGCGCCGTCGAGCAGATCCGTCACCGGGCGGGTTAGCGCCGAGAGATCCACGGTCACATTCCGTCGTTGATGGGGGCAAGGATGTCGATCACGTCAATCAGGGTCGCACGGGCGGTTTCGCGTGGGCCCCCCGCATCGGCGACCAGTGCCGAGACCACCGCTCCGTCGACAGCGCACACCAGTGCGGTCACCATCTCGACCCGGGCGCAGCGGCCGGAGCGGGCGACTGCCTCGACGACGGCGTCGACGCGCTGCTGCAACAGGCGGCGCTCCACGCCGCGCAGTGCGGGGTGGCGGGCGCAGGCGATGTAGCGCTCGTAGCGCGAGATCAACTCATCGCCGCTCTTCTCGCCGGCCAGGAGATCAAGCAGAACATCGGCGGTGGCGCCGGTGCTGCGTCGACGCCTCGGTAACTCCCGGACACGCGCTCGCAACTGGGTGGCTTCGACGGCGCCGATGTGTTCGACCGCGTTTTCCACCAACTCGTCCAGCGACGAGAAGTAGTAGGTCGTCGACGCCAGCGGTAGGCCGGCACGGCGCGCGACCGCACGATGGCGTACCGCCTCGAAGCCGCCCTCAGACAGCAATGCAGCAGCCGCGCTGACGAGCGCGTACCGGCGTCGTTCTCCCTTGGGGGTAACGGCCGCGGTCACGTGACCGATGGTGCCAGCCGCCCGGGTGGACCCACGGCGCTTTGCCGCAACCAGTGACAGGTGGGGCAGGATAGCGGAATGCCGGAACTGGGCCGTCGCACCGTGCTGCGTGCGGCAGCGGGCGTCGTCGGCGCAGCGGCGGTGCACACGCTCGTCAGGCCAGCTTTTGCCGTCGCCGCACCCAGCCTCATCACCGGGTCGTTCGTGTCGGCCGCGCGCGGGGGTGTCAGCACAAATTTTGCCGTTGCCCGCCCACCCGGACACAGCGGAGCACTGCGGCCGGTGATCGCACTGCACGGCAAGGGCGGCGACGCCGCTGCGGTGATGGCCGGCGGTGTGGAGTCGGGGTTGGCCGGGGCGGTGAATGCCGGACTGCCGCCGCTGGCCGTGGTCGCGGTCGACGGCGGCGGCGGTTACTGGCATCGGCGCGCCAGCGGCGAGGACTCGGGGGCGATGGTGCTCGATGAGTTGCTTCCGGTCCTCGCCGAGCAAGGCCTGGACACCTCACGGGTGGGCTTTCTGGGCTGGTCGATGGGTGGCTACGGCGCCCTGCTGCTCGGGGCGCGGTTGGGCCCGGCCCGCACCGCGGCGATCTGTGCGGTCAGCCCCGCGCTGTGGTTGTCATCCGGTGCGAGCGCTCCCGGTGCATTCGACGGACCGGATGACTTCGCCGCGAACACAGTTTTCGGCCTTCCGGCACTGGCGTCGATTCCG
>SYAA01000279.1 GCA_005789055.1 Actinomycetota bacterium | reverse complement strand
GGTCGTGATCGGCCGCGGTATCACGGTGGGTAGGCCGCTGGGCCTGCTGTTGACCCGGCGTACCGAAAACGCCACAGTCACCCTGTGCCACACCGGAACTCGCGATTTGCCGGGGTTGACCCGGCAGGCGGACATCATCGTGGCTGCGGTGGGTGTTCCGCATATGTTGACCGCCGACATGGTGCGTCCCGGCGCGGCGGTGGTCGATGTCGGGGTCAGCCGGGTCGAGGGCAAGCTCACCGGGGACGTGGCGCCGGACGTGTGGGACGCCGCGGGGCAGGTGTCGCCGAATCCGGGTGGCGTCGGACCCCTGACGCGTGCTTTCCTGCTGAGCAACGTGGTGGAACTGGCAGAAGCGGCCGGATGACCGCGCGCGCCCAGTGGCCGATCCTGACCGTCGCGGTGATCTTCACCCTCGCCCTGGCCCTCGTGGCTGCTGGTTTCTGGCGCCGCGGGGCGCTGCTGATCGGGATCGGTGTGGGGGTGGCCGCGGGTCTGAGACTGCTGCTGCCCGAGGAACAGGCCGGCCTGCTGGTGGTGCGCTCCAAACGCCTCGACGTCGCCACCATGTCGGTGGTCTGCGCTGTAGTGGCCTATATCGCCTTCACCATCGACCCGCTGGGCACCAGCTGAGTTGTGAGTCAGGCCAGCGTGGCCCGCACACAGACGGTGATGTACGGCATCGCCAGCCCGGTCGAATTGACCAGCGCCGGATGCGTATCCAGCAGTTCTCGGACATTTTCCAGCGTGCGGGTGCGCACCTCGGCGGGTGAGGTGATGCAGTAACTGCGCGAGGCGACGTAATCGATGAGCGCGTCCCGGGTGATGTAGTTGGTCCACTGGACCTGGTGGGTTGCCACATCGGTGAACTCCGTCGGCAGATCCACCGTCGCGTTGTCCCGGTCATGCTCGAGACCGACGATCCGGCCGAAGTCTCTGACCCAGCCTGACCGTTCATCGCGGGTGTTCCACAGCACCCCGAGCCGGCCACCGGGGCGCAGCACGCGAATGATCTCGGCGGTTGCTCGCTCAGGGTCGAACCAGTGCCAGGCCTGCGCCACCAGGACCGCGTCAACGGCGTTGTCCGGCAACGGGATCTGTTCGGCAGAGCCGAGCAGGGCTGGCGTATCCGGCAGAGCGCCTCGCAGCATGTCCAGCATCTCGGCGATGGGATCGACGGCGGTGACGCTCAGGCCCCGCTCGACCAGCCGGGTGGTCAGCTTGCCGGTTCCGGCGCCGAGGTCGAGGACCTCGCGGGCTCTGAAGCTGTCGGTGGGCGCCAGTAGCCAATCGACAGCCTCGGGCGGATACGAGGGCCGTCCCCGCTCGTAGGCGGCGGCCTCGGAACCGAAGGACAGCGAGCGTTCCCGCCGCGGATCGCTCACCGGCGCGGCTCTGCCAGCGCGAGGGTCTCCCGGATCAACTCGCCGACCGCCTCGGTCTCGAGCAGGAAGCCGTCGTGTCCGTAGATCGACTCGACCACTCTGAGGCCGGACGAACCCGGCAAAAGGGCGGCGAGTTCTTCCTGCAGTCGCAACGGGTAGAGCCGGTCGGAGGTGATCCCCCCGACCACGACCGGGACCTCGCACGACCGCAGCGCCGTGTCGATGCCGCCGCGACCGCGGCCCACGTCGTGACTGGACAGCGTCTCGGTCAGGGTCACATAACTGCCGGCGTCGAAACGGTCGACGAGCTTGGCGCCCTGGTACTCCAGGTAGCTCTGCACCGCGTAGCGGCCACCGGACAACGGAACTTCGTCGTCTTGGGCATCGTTGCCGAACCGGGTATCCAGATCCAGTTCGCCGCGGTAGGTCAGATGGGCGAAGCGGCGTGCCAGCGCCATTCCGCTGTCCGGGGACCGGCCCGTGCCGTAATAGTCGCCGCCCTGCCAGTTCGGGTCCGAAGTGATCGCCGCGATCTGCGAACTCTGGGTGCCGATCTGATCGGCCGTCGCCCGCGCACCGACGGCTAGGACCAGTGCGGACCGCACCCGCTGGGGGTGGCCGATCATCCACTCCAGTGCGCGCGCTCCGCCCATCGAGCCTCCGACGACTGCGGCCACCTCGGTGATGCCGAGGGCGTCCAGTGCTGCGATGTCGGCGTCGACCTGATCGCGCACGGTGACGGCCGGAAACCTTGAGCCCCAGGGCTTTCCGTCCGGTGCCACTGTGCTGGGTCCGGTGGAGCCGCGGCAGCCACCCAGGACGTTGGTCGCGATGGCACACCAGCGGTCGGTATCGATCGGTGCGCCCGGCCCGGTGACACCGTTCCACCAGCCCGGCACGTTGGAGTCCCCAGTGAGGGCGTGCAGCACCACGACGACGTTGTCGCGGTTGGGGGACAACTCGCCCCAGCGTTGCACCGCGATCGAGACGTCGTCGATCACCGTGCCGTTCTCACAGGTAAACGCACCGATATCGACGATGCCGATTTCACCGTCGGCCGGTAGTTCCGCGGAGTGCAGACGCTCATCGGAGAGGGTCACGTCAGGGTCCCTCAACGGCCCGCCGCAGCCGTGAAGCCGCACTCGAGGTCGGCAATGATGTCGTCGATACCTTCCAGGCCCACGGCCAGTCGCACCAGGCCGGGCGTGACCCCACTGGCGAGTTGTTCAGCGGCGGAGAGTTGCTGATGGGTGGTTGAGGCCGGATGGATGACGAGCGATCGCACGTCACCGATATTGGCGACGTGGCTGT
>SYAA01000278.1 GCA_005789055.1 Actinomycetota bacterium | reverse complement strand
GCCTTCTTCGAGGTGGACGCGGGACTGCGCCCCGAAGGTAACCAGGGTGCACTGGTGCGCACCCTGGAGTCCCACATCGCCTACTACCGACGGTGGGCCAAGACCTGGGAGTTCCAGGCCCTGCTCAAGGCCAGGGCGGCCGTGGGCGATGCCGAACTCGGTCAGCACTACCTCGACGCGCTGCGGCCGATGGTCTGGAACGCCTGCGAGCGCGAGGACTTCGTGCCCGAGGTCCAGGCCATGCGTCGCCGCGTCGAGTCACTGGTGCCCGCCGAGGTGCGCGGCCGGGAGATCAAACTGGGTACCGGTGGTTTGCGCGATGTCGAGTTTGCGGTGCAGTTGCTGCAGTTGGTTCACGGACGCACCGACACGTCACTGCACGTCGCCTCGACGGTGGACGCCCTGGCCGCACTGGGCGCTGGCGGCTACATCGGACGCGACGACGCGGCGAACCTGACCGCCTCGTATGAGTTCCTGCGATTGCTTGAACACCGCCTGCAGTTGCAGCGCCTGCTCCGGACCCATCTGCTGCCCGCGCCCGAGGACGACGAGGCGATGCGCTGGCTGGCCCGGGCCGCCCACATCCGCCCGGACGGCACCCGGGACGCGCTGGGTGTCCTGCGCGAGGAACTCAAACGTCAGCACGTGCGGGTGTCCCGCCTGCACGCCAAGTTGTTCTACCAGCCGCTGCTGGAATCGGTGGATCCGACGCTCGGCCTTGCGTCCGGGATGTCCGCGGAGGCAGCAGAGAGGCAATTGGCGGCGCTGGGATATGAGAGCCCACACAACGCGCTGACCCATCTGGGCGCCCTGGTCAACTCAAGTGGCCGCCGCGGCCGGGTCCAATCGGTGCTGCTGCCGCGACTGCTTGATTGGCTCTCCAACACTCCCGACCCGGATGGCGGGCTGCTGGCCTATCGGCGGGTCAGCGAGGCATTGGTCGACCAGCGTTGGTACTTGAGCACGCTGCGTGATGAAAGTGCGGTCGCCAAGCGGCTGATGCGGGTGCTGGGCACGTCGGCGTTCGTGCCGGAGTTGTTGATGCGGGCACCGGAGGTGATCGGTCAGTACGCCGACGGTCCCACCGGACCCAAGCTGCTCGACGTTGATCCCGACGTCGTGGCGCGGGCGCTGGTGGCCTCGGCCGGGCGCCATCGCGATCCGCTGCGCGCCATCGCCGCCGCGCGAACCCTGCGCCGTCGTGAACTGGCCAGGGTGGCATCGGCGGACCTGCTCGGCATGCTCGACGTCGGGGCAGTGTGCGCGGCCCTGTCGTCGGTGTGGGTGGCGGTGCTGCAGTGCGCGCTGGAGGCGGTGATTCAGGACAACACCGGGCCGGACCCGGCGCCGGGGGTGATCTCGGTGATCGGGATGGGTCGGCTCGGCGGTCAGGAGCAGGGTTACGGCTCCGATGCCGACGTGATGTTCGTCTGCGAGCCGGCCGAGGGAGTCGACGAGACGCGGGCGGTGAAGTGGTCGGTGACGGTGGCCGAACAGGTGCGCGCGCTCGTCGGTGCCCCCAGCGATGACCCGCCGCTGGAGATCGACGCCGGCCTGCGGCCCGAGGGCCGAAACGGTCCGCTGGTGCGGACCCTGGCGTCCTACGCCGCCTACTACGCGCAGTGGGCGCAACCATGGGAGATCCAGGCCCTGCTGCGGGCCCGCCCGGTAGCCGGTGACCCCGAACTCGGCCGGCGTTTTGTGCTGATGGCCGACGCGGTGCGCTACCCGCAGGGAGGTCTGTCGCCGGCGGCGGTATTGGAGATCCGCCGGATCAAAGCCCGGGTCGACGCCGAACGGCTGCCGCGCGGAGCCGACCCCAACACCCACACCAAACTCGGTCGGGGAGGCCTGGCCGACGTCGAATGGACGGTGCAACTGTTGCAGCTACGGCACGCCCACGAGGTGCCCGGGCTGCGCACCACCTCGACCCTGGAGGCGCTCGACGCCATCGGCGCGGCCGAACTGATGCCGGAATCCGACGTGGCACAGCTACGCGCGGCATGGCTGACCGCAACTCGGGCCCGCAACGCGCTGGTGCTGGTGCGCGGTAAGCCGACCGACCAGCTGCCGGGGCCGGGCCGTCAACTCAATGCGGTCGCGGCCGCCGCGGGCTGGCCGGGCGGGGACGGCGGGGAGTTCCTGGACAATTATCTGCGGGTGACCCGGCGGGCCAAGGCCGTGGTGGGCAAGGTCTTCGGGAGCTGATGGATGGACTTCAAGTTTGAGCAGATCGGGGAGTTTGAGCAGATCGAGGACTTTGAGCAGATCGGGGCCGAGGAATACGCGGAACTGTCCGGGCTGTATGTGCCACTGGCCGCGGCAGTGCGCGCCCTGGCGGCCGCAAGCCTGCATACCCGCGTGAACCCCGACACCGTTCGCGATGCCACCACGACGATCAGTATGGTGACGGAGATGTTGGCCGCCGAGCAGAACGGCCACCTGCTCCGATTTCAGCGGCACGAGGCCACTGGACGACCGGTGGTCTGGTCGAATCCGGTGGTCGGCGTGCGCAATCCGCTGGCGCCGCCCCTGATCGTTCACCATGAGCCCGGCGGACGCTGCTGGAGCGAGTTCACCCTGGGCCGTGTCTATGAAGGTCCGCCCGGTCTGGTGCACGGCGGAATCAGCGCAATGATTCTCGACCAGCTCCTCGGTGAGGTCGCCACCGACCAGCTGACGACACCGAAGTACACCGGCACCATTTCGGTGAAGTACCTCCGCGGCACCCCGTTGGGGCCACTGCGTGCCGAAGCGTTCGTCGAACGTAGCGAGAACTATAAGACCTACGCGCGTGGATTCATCAGCGACGCACAGGGACCGACAGCCGAGGCGGAAGGAGTCTTCATCATGCCAGTGTGGGCGCGGGACGGCGGCGATAAACAGTGAAGTTCTACGTCAGCAGTGCTTTTCTCCAAGCGGATGAGATCATCGAGATCGCCAGGGCTGCCGACGATCTCGGCTACGAGGGCATGGCGATCCCCGACCACGTGGTCAATCTCGAGACCCTGGCAACGCCGTATCCCTATACCGAGGACGGCCAGCGTCGCTGGCAGCCATTCACCGACTGGCTGGACCCCTGGGTGCTGGTCGGGGCCTTAGCCCAGGCCACGTCGCGGCTGAAGTTCGTCACCACCGTCTACATCCCGGCCATGCGCGATCCGTACTCGGCGGCCAAGGCGATCGGCACTGCGGCCTGCCTGTCCGGTGGCCGGGTGGAACTGGGCATCGGGGTCGGTTGGTGTGCCGAAGAGTTCGATCTGCTTGGGCAGTCGTTCGCCAAGCGCGGCAGGCGAACCGACGAGATGCTTGAGTTGATGAAGAAACTGTGGGAACCCGGATGGACTGAATTCGACGGCGAGTTTTACCAGACGCCACGGCTGGAGATGACGCCTACGCCACCGCGGATACCGATTTACGCGGGCGGACTGTCCGATATCGCACTGCGGCGCGCGGCCCGCAACGATGGTTGGATCGGCGATCTGATCACCCTTGATCAGGCCATCGCCTCGGTGGACCGGGTCCGAGAAGTGCGGGCCGAAAAAGGTCTGACCATGGATGGATTCGTTGTCATCACCCCGTTGATGGACGCCTTCCTGCCCGAGCATTTCGCGCGGGCGTCCGCGGCGGGAATCACCGGGGTGCTGACCATGCCGTGGATGTTCTATTCCGGCCCGAACGCCTCGCTGGCCGAGAAGATCGAGGGCATGCGTCGCTTCCGCGAGGATCTGGCGCCTGGCGACTAGGTGATCGAGGTGCCGACGCGACCGCCGGTGCCGTCGTGGGCATGGAGCACGGTGAGAATTTCCCCGATCTGGTGTCCGCCTTCCACCGGGTGACGCAACGGTTGGTCGGCGCGGACACGATAGAAGTTGCGGCGACCTTCGCGTTGCCGATCGAGATAGCCGGCGTCGACGAGGTCGCTGACGATGCGTTGCGCGGCGCGTTCGGTGACGCCGACGCGCTCGGCGACATCTCTGAGTCGCAGCCCGGGGTCGCGCGCGATGCAGAGCAGGGTGTGCGCATGGTTGGTCAGAAACGTCCACTCCGCCATTCCGGAAATGTACCGGAGGTATGCCCCGTTTCGCCATGTCACACCCACATACCGGGCGCTACACCCCCAATCAAATCGCGACTTGTAATGCGAGATACTTGACACACGGTTTATAAAACATGCAATATAAATCCTATGTTGGGGACAGGGGCGCGCGGGCCATGGGTGGCTAGGCGGCTCGGCCAACTCGGCGCACTCGCCGCGGGTATCGGGGCGTTGGCCGCCTCGGCGATGGCCGTTCACGTGGCCCGGGGCGAGGACGTCTCGGCGGCGCTCGGGCCCGCCGAGTTCAGGGTCGACGAGCTGGCCGCGGTGCTGTTGCTGCTGGTGTTCGGTGTGAGCGCGATCGTGCAGAGCTACGCGGTGCGCTACCTCGCCGGCGATCCGCGCGCGGCCAGGTTCGTCGCTGGCGCGGGCCTGCTGACCGCCGCCTCGGCCGGGCTGGTGACGGCCGGCACGCTGATCACCCTCGCCTTCTGCTGGTCCCTCGCCGGCGCGGCGCTGTGCCTGCTGCTGGGCATGTACTGGCACCTCCCGGCTGCCCGGGACGGGGTCCGACGGACCGCCCTTGCATTCCTCGTCGGTGACCTTGCGTTGTGGACGGTGGTCGCGGTCGCCACCGCGGCCCGGGGCCGAATCGACCTGCGGGACATCGGTTCGGAATCCTTCAACGGGCCGATCGCTCCGGTGCTGGCCTGCCTGGTGGTGGTGGCGGCGCTGTCGCGGTCGGCTCAAATCCCCTTTCACCGTTGGCTTCCCGCCACGCTCGCCGCCCCCACACCGGTCTCGGCGCTCCTGCACGCGGGGGT
>SYAA01000277.1 GCA_005789055.1 Actinomycetota bacterium | reverse complement strand
GGCAAGGGCCGCACCATGACGATCCAGCAGTGGGACACGGTGCTCAACGGAGTGTTCCCGCTTGACCGCAACCGGTTGACCCGGGAATGGTTCCACTCCGGCCGGGTGATCTACAACGTTTCCGGTCCAGGGGCTGAGGAGTTCGCCGGGACCTTGGAACTGGGCTACCAGATCGGCTTCCCGTGGACGCTGGGTGTGGGACTGAACTTCAGCTACACCACCCCCAACATCTTCCTCGATGACGTCGACATTTCGCCGTTGGGCTTCAATCCACTGGGATCGGTGATCACGCCGAACCTGTTCCCCGGCGCCACGATCGGAGCCGATCTCGGTCAGGGTCCCGGCATCCAGGAGGTCGCGACGATCTCGGTGGACGTCGAAGGACCGGAGGGCACGGTGGCAGCAGCCAATTCTCACGGCACCGTGACCGGCGCCGCCGGCGGGGTGCTGCTACGCCCCTTCGCCCGGCTGATCTCCCAATCCGGTGACCAGGTCACCACCTAC
Organism: Actinomycetota bacterium; assembly: GCA_005789055.1. Classification (GTDB taxonomy): domain Bacteria; phylum Actinomycetota; class Actinomycetes; order Mycobacteriales; family Mycobacteriaceae; genus Mycobacterium. The sequence goes on along the minus strand of SYAA01000277.1, from coordinate 2,129 downwards.
GGCGAACCCTGGGACATGAACTAGGCGCATAAACGCGCCGCTGCGGCAGCAATGCGCTCGTCGGTGGCCGTGAGCGCCATCCGGACGTATTGCGCCCCGCTCGCACCGTAGAAGTCACCTGGCGCTACCAGGATGCCGCGCGCGGCCAGCCAGTCCACGGTGTCCCGGCACGGCTCACCGCGGGTCGCCCACAGGTACAACCCGGCCTCGGAGTGTTCGACGGTGAAACCGGCCGATCGCACCGCACCCAGCAGCACCTCACGCCGGCGCGCGTAGCGGCCCCGCTGCTCGGCCTGGTGTGCGTCGTCCTCGAGTGCGGCCACCATTGCCGCCTGCACTGGCGTGGACACCATCATGCCGGCGTGCTTTCGCACGGCGAGCAACTCGGCGACGACGCCTGCGTCACCGGCGACGAAGCCGGCTCGGTAACCGGCCATCGAGGAGGACTTGGACAGCGAATGGACTGCGAGCAGTCCGCGGTGGTCACCCCCACAGACCGCTGGGTGCAACACCGAAACGGGTTGTTCCTCCCAACCCAGGCCCAGGTAACACTCGTCGGAGACCACCAGCGCGCCGCGCTCGCGGGCCCACTCGACGACCTTGCGCAGATGGTCGACGCCCAGCACCCTGCCGGTGGGATTACTCGGCGAGTTGAGATACATCAGCGCCGGAGAGCACGGGCCCAGCTGGGTCAGCGAATCCGCCACAACCACCTGTGCGCCGGCCAACCGGGCTCCGACCTCGTAGGTCGGGTAAGCCAGTTCGGGCACGACGACCAGGTCGTCGGCGCCCAGGCCGATCAGCGACGGCAGCCAGCCGATGAGTTCCTTCGTTCCGATCACCGGCAGCACGGCATGCTCCGCCAGACCGGTGACGGCGTACCGGCGGCCCAGTGCGGCCACCGCCGCTGCGCGAAGTTCGCCGGTTCCCGCCGTGAAGGGGTATCCGGGTGCGCTGGCGGCACCGGCCAGGGCGGCCTGGATCACCGGGGCGACGGGGTCGACGGGAGTCCCCACAGACAGATCGACGATGCCGTCGGGATGGGCGCCTGCGGCAGCGGCCGCCGCCGCCAGGGTGTCCCAGGGGAACACCGGCAGCGACGCCGAGACCGGGCGACGCACCCGCGGCGGGGTCAGCGCCGTCAGGCGTCCTCGGCCTTGGGCGGGAGGTCCTTGACCACCTGCGGATCGTTCGCGGTGAGACCCACCTTCGAGGCCCCACCCGGGGAGCCCAACTCGGCGAAGAAGTCAGCGTTGATCTGGGTGTACTGCGACCACTGCTCGGGCACATCGTCTTCGTAGTAAATCGACTCCACCGGGCACACCGGTTCGCACGCGCCGCAGTCCACACATTCGTCGGGGTGGATGTAGAGCATGCGTTCGCCCTCGTAGATGCAGTCGACCGGGCACTCTTCGATACATGCCTTGTCTTTGATGTCGACGCAGGGTTCAGCGATCGTGTAAGTCACGAAGGTTCTCCTCGATGTGCTCTTCGTCGTCTGTCTGTGGTGGGCCGTCCGGAAGCCAAGTATCCGACGCGTGCGTCCGGACAGCTAGGTCAGTGTGCCCTAAATCGTGTTCGTGTCCCAGATTCTACGGGTTGCGTCCATCACAACCTCACGCCGCACGCTTGCCGTAGGTGGTGGTGCGCTGGCGCGCCGGCCGTCCGATGCCCTCGGCGATGGCCACCAACTCGGCGGCGCTCTTGGCCGAGCCGTGCTGCGAACCTGCCATCCGGGAGATGGTCTCCTCCATCAGGGTGCCGCCCAGATCGTTGGCGCCGCCGGTCAGCATCACCTGACTGCGCTGCACACCGAGTTTCACCCAGCTGGTCTGGATCTGGGAGATCCGGCCGTGCAGCATGATGCGCGCGAGGGCGTGCACCGCGCGGTTATCGCGATGGGTGGGACCCGGGCGAGCGGCACCGGCCAGATACAGCGGTGAGGACTGATGCACGAACGGCAACGGAACGAACTCGGTGAAGCCCCCGGTGCGGTCCTGGATACCGCGCAGTACATTGATGTGCGCAACCCAGTGCGACGGTGTGTCGACGTGGCCGTACATCATCGTCGAACTCGACCGCAGGCCGATTTCGTGCGCGGTGCTGACGATCTCGACCCACAACGACGT
>SYAA01000276.1 GCA_005789055.1 Actinomycetota bacterium | reverse complement strand
TGCCCGGCAAGTGCTTTGGTCGCGCTCGCCACCACCAGGTCGGCCCCGAGCGATAACGGCTGTTGGCCCAGTGGTGTCGCCGTGGTGTTATCGACGAACAGTAGGCCGGAGCGTTGATGGCAGATCCCGGCCAGCCGATGTAGATCCACCACATCCAGCCGCGGATTAGTCGGGGTCTCGGCGAGCACCACGTCGGCCGACTCGGCCGCGTCGTATAACTGCGTGGCCGCTGCCTCCCGCACCGTAATTCCTAGTGGCACAAGGCTTTCCTGTGCGTACCGCCTCACCTGGTAGTAGCCGTCGGAGGGTACAACCAGGACCGATCCGGGCTTGAGGGCAACCCGCAATGCGACGGTGATCGCAGCCATGCCGGACCCGAAGACCAGCGCGGCGGGTGCTTCCTCCAGGTGCGCCAGGGCCGATTCCAGCCGATCCCAGCCGGGGTTGGAATACCGTCCGTAGACGTGCGGCTCGCTGCCCTCCTCGGGCGAGAGATGGAATGCCGAGGCGGGTGTCGGCACCGGTGTCACCGGCTGACCGCCGAGCACCTCACCATCGACAGCTTTCACCGCACGAGTGGAATCGCCGTAGCGCTCGGTAGAAGAGAAGCCCGTCATTGCCATCACTCCGCTTTGGTGCGGCGGCCCAACAGCAGGGCGACGGCATCGTTGACGGACAGGCCTTGGTGGCAGACCTGGAACACCGCGTCGGTCAACGGCATCTCGACGTCGTACCTCGAGGCCAGCGCAAGGATCGCCGAACAGGAGGTGACGCCTTCGGCGACGTGGCCCTCGGTGGCCCTAATCGCCGCCTCGAGAGTCTGGCCGCTGCCCAGGCGGTGACCGAAACTACGGTTGCGGGACTGCGCTGACGTGCAGGTCGCCACTAGGTCGCCGACACCGGCCAGCCCGGCCAAGGTGGTGACGTTGGCGCCCAACGCAAGTCCCAACCGGATGATCTCGGCCAGGCCGCGGGTGATGATGGCCGCGGCCGTGTTCTCACCAAGGCCGACTCCGGACGCCATTCCACAGGCCAGCGCGATGACGTTCTTACAGGCCCCCCCGATTTCCGTACCGGCAACATCGGTGTTGGTGTACGGCCGCAGATATCCGGTGTCCAGCGCCCGCTGCAGGGCCACCGCCCGACCCGAATCGATGCATGCCACCACGGTCGCCGCCGGCTGCTCGGCGGCGATCTCCGCGGCGAGGTTGGGCCCGGAGACGACCGCGACCTGAGCCGGATCCACTCCGATGACCGCGGCGATCACCTGACTCATCCGCAGACAGGTTCCCAGCTCGATGCCCTTGGCCAGGCTGACCAGGGTGGCTCCGCCGTCGATGTCCGCTCGCCAGTTCTCCAGGTTGGCCCGCATCGTCTGCGACGGAACGCCCAAAAAAACAGTGCGAACTCCCGCTAATGCCTCGGCCGGGTCGGCGGTCGCCCGGATTCCGGCGGGCAGGAGCACACCGGGCAGGTAGACGGTATTGGTGCGGGCGGCATTGATTTCTTCGGCGACCTGCTGCCGGCGGGCCCATAACCGGACCTCGTTCCCGCCGTCGGCCAGCACCTTTGCCACTGCCGTGCCCCACGCGCCGGCTCCCATCACCGCCACGGTTCCGGACGAACTACTCACCTCAGACCTCGCCTCCGCACGCTGCGCCTATCGCCCGTTAACCCTAATCACGGCGCGCTGGCAGGATGACCGCCATGAACGGCGCGGGCGATGTCGGTGTGATCATCGCCGTCAAACACCTTTCCGCGGCCAAAACCCGGCTGGCGGCCCTGTTCCAGCCACAGCTGCGCGAGCGGGTGGTTCTCGCGATGCTCGTCGACACCATCACCGCCGCCCGCGCTGTCGACGGCGTGGACTGCGTCACCGTTGTGACACCGGACCAGACGGCGGCCAGTGTGGCCAGGGAACTCGGTGCGGCAGTGCTGGCGGATCCCGCCCCGTCCCAGGGTCGCGATCCGCTCAATAATGCAATCCTCGCGGCAGTGCATGCAGTTTCGAACCAGGTATCAAATATTGTTGTGCTGCAGGGGGATTTACCCGCGCTGCGAACCGATGAGCTCGCCGAAGCGCTCACCGCGGCGAGGTCCAACCCGCGGAGTTTTGTCGCCGACCGACCGCGCACCGGTACCGCGGCGCTGTTCGCGTTCGGCGTGGAACCCGATCCCCACTTCGGGGCGAACTCAGCCGCACGCCATCGCGACTCAGGGGCCGTGGAACTCCTCGGCGGCTGGCCCGGTCTGCGCTGCGATATCGACACACCCGAGGATCTCGCCGAGGCACAACGTCTCGGCATGGGGGCCGCGACCACCGCGGCCGTCGGCCCCCAACCCGCGGGAGCCGCTAGCACTTGAACCGGCCCGGCGGGAGCCGCTCCATTCTCGACGCCGGCGCCGTAATCGGCGGCGAGGCTACGCCGGTAGCGGCGATGGGGGATGATGGGGCCATGACCGAGGCCGAGACCCAGTCCCGCGCAGCCGGCGACGACCGAAAGACCCCTGAGGCACCGCCGGCGGCCACCGCGGCGACCCTCGACAATCCCCTACCGGAGGATCGCTATCTCAACCGCGAACTGAGTTGGCTGGACTTCAACGCCCGGGTACTGGCCTTAGCCGCCGACACCTCGCTGCCGCTGCTGGAACGCGCCAAGTTCCTGGCGATCTTCGCTTCCAATCTCGACGAGTTTTACATGGTCCGGGTGGCCGGGCTCAAACGGCGCGATGAGATGGGTTTGACGGTCCGCTCCGCCGACGGACTGACGCCGCGCGAGCAACTGCGTCGTCTCGAAGAACGCACCCGCCAACTCGCCACCCGGCACGCGCAGGTGTTCCTGGAATCGGTTCGGCCGGCACTGGCTCAGCAGGGCATCGAGATCATCGGCTGGGCCGACCTCTCCGACACCGAACGCGCCGACCTGTCAAATTACTTTCAGGAGCAGGTGTTTCCGGTCCTGACCCCGCTCGCCGTCGACCCAGCCCACCCGTTCCCGTTCGTGAGCGGTTTGAGCCTGAATCTTGCGGTCACCGTCAAATCTCCCGCCGACGGCGGTGAGCACTTCGCCCGGGTGAAGGTTCCGGACAACGTCGACCGGTTCATCCGTCTCGACTCCTCCGACGGCCATGGCAGGACCGTTCGTTTCCTGCCAACCGAGGAACTCATCGCGGCCTTCCTGCCGACCCTGTTTCCCGGCATGGAGATCGTCGAACGCTATGCGTTTCGGATCACTCGCAACGCCGACATGGACGTCGAGGACCGCGACGAGGATCTGCTGCAGGCATTGGAGCGGGAACTGGCTCGTCGCCGGTTCGGGCCGCCGGTGCGCCTTGAGATCGCCGGTGAAATCTCCGATCACATGATGGGACTGCTGCTGCGCGAACTCGACGTCGACCCGGGCGACGTGGTGCAGCTGCCCGGACTGCTGGATCTCTCCGCGTTGTGGCAGATCTACGCCGTCGACAGACCGGCGCTCAAGGATCCGCCCTTC
>SYAA01000275.1 GCA_005789055.1 Actinomycetota bacterium | reverse complement strand
GAACTGGGGGCCGCCGAGGCCGACGGCGCCTCACTGGCCGGTGCGGCCGAGGTGGTCGGCGAGCCCGTCGCGGGGGTGCTGGTCGACTCTGCGGCCGTCGCTTCCGTGGTTGTCGCAGGAGCGGTTGTCGCAGGAGTAGTTGTCGCCGGAGTCGTTGTCGCCTCGGTGCTCGATGCGTCCGCTTCGGCTGCCGGCACCGGCGGCTCCAGCACGCCGTCGATCATGTAGATGTAGGCGCCGTTCGCGGCGTACGCGCAACTCACCCTGTTGCCGTTGACCTTGATGTCGCCATCCTTGCCGGTGACGACGACGGGCCGGCCGTCCTGGGTCGGCATCGTTCCGGCCACGTTGGCGGGGCCGACGTTGCCCAACACCATGTGATAGCAGAGCACCGGGAGCAGGACTCGGGGGTCGGACTTGAGCGTTTCGACAGTGGCCGGATCCAGGGCGGCGAAGGCGGCGTCGGTCGGGGCGAACACGATGTAGGGACCGCCGTCGAGCACGCTGATGATGTTGATCTCGGGGTTCAGCGTGCCGGAGATCGCCGCGCTGAAGGTGCTCAGATCCGGGTTGTTGGCGATCGCCTGCGACGCGGTCTGGCCGGCCATCGCCGGGATCGACCCTGCGCCGGTGGGAACGGCCTTGCGGTAGGCGTCGCAGCCGGGGCCCTGCGGATCGGGCACCTTTGTCGGCGTCGCTGCCGCGGTGGCCGTGGGTGCCGCGGGTTCGACCGGCGTCGGCGTCGGATCGGCGTAGGCCTGGACAGCGGTGGGGATCGCGACGGCGATTGCGGCGATCGCCGCGGCGACACCGAGGGTGGTACGTGGGCTCACGTCGGTTCTCCTGAGTCTTTTGTTCGCCGGACGAGGCGTGCCAGTCCCGGACGAGTGTGGGATCCCGAGACGACTGTGGATCCCAGGACGACTGTGAAATCGTAGTCGGTGCCCGTGCCGTTACTCAAAACGACGAATTGACCCTGGAGTCGCAGGTCACCGGCGTCGCTGATGGCCGATGTGGCTGATCTCACGCCGCGCCCTACGATGAGCGCCATGGCCGGACCGTTGATCGTGACCGTCGCCGGGCACCGGCCGCACTGTGATCCGCAGTCCTGGATTGCCCCCACCGCGTGCCTGATCGGTCAGGTTCGACTGGCCGCCGGGGTTGGCATTTGGTACTCGGCGACGCTGCGGGCGGAGGCGGAACTGATTGATATCGGGGCCGGCTCCAATGTCCAGGACGGGGTAACGGTCCACGTCGACCCCGGATTCCCGGCCCGCATCGGCGCCGGTGTCAGTGTTGGGCACAACGCGGTGCTGCACGGTTGCACGATCGCCGACGGCGTGTTGATCGGCATGGGTGCGATCGTGCTGAACGGGGCCGTTGTCGGAGAGGGTTCACTGGTTGCGGCAGGCGCAGTGATTCCCCAGGGCATGGTGGTGCCCCCCGCGACGCTGGTGGCCGGGGTCCCCGGCCGGGTGCGCCGTGAACTGACCGATGCCGAAGTCGCCCAGAATCGTCACAACGCGGCGGTCTACGAGCAGTTGATCGGGCTGCATCGAGACGCCGAGCAGGGCTGAATGAGTGCCGTCAGCGTTGTGTCACCCATTCGACGGCCTGATTTCGTACGGTGATGTCCATGGGTGTCCCGCTTCGTTCGCATGCCGGCGACCCGGGCCCCGAATCTGCGATGACCCCGAGTGCGCCATGACCCGGAGCGCGCCATGACGATGCCCGAGGAGATTCGCGCGGCCGCGCGGACCGTCGCAGTGCCGCACCACGAGGGGCCCTCGGTGGTGCGGCGCCGACGCCTCATCGTCGGCGTAGTGCTACTCCTCGGCGCCTTTCTGCTCGGGTATTCGCTGAGGAGCCGACCGGGCGACGAGTCCTTCTATGTCTCCGCGCTGTCGCTGGGCGCGGTATGGATGGGGGGCACCCTGCTGTCCGGCCCGCTCCATTTGGGCCAGATCACCTGGCGCGGGCGCAATCAGCGGCCGGTGATCACCGGCATCACGATCGGACTGCTGCTGGGTTTGATCTTCCTCGCCGGCGGGCTGGTGGTGCGGGAGATCCCACCGATCGCCGATCGGATCACCCGGGTGCTGGAGTACACCAACTACGGCCCACTCGGGCTCATCGTCCTGATCGCTCTGCTCAATGCCGTGGCCGAGGAGCTCTTCTTCCGCGGAGCGCTCTACACCGCGTTGGGCCGCTTCTACCCGGTGCTGATCTCGACGCTGCTCTACGCGGTATCGACGTCGGCCAGTGGCAACCCCATGCTCGGCTTCGCAGCGCTGATCCTGGGCACCGTGTGTGCGCTGGAGCGTCGCGCGACCGGCGGTGTACTGGCACCGGTACTCACCCACCTGGTGTGGGGATCGATGATGGTGCTCGCACTGCCGCCGATCTTCGGGCTCTAGGGCGTGTGGTCTTGGGCTAAGCGTCGGTGAAGTTTGCCGCCCGCCGCTCCTGGAAGGCTCGGGTGCCCTCTCTGAAATCCTTGGAATGCAACAGGACCAGTTGACCCGCGGTCTCCCGGTCGATCGCGTGGTCGAGTTCGGTCAGGGTCGCGGAGTTGATGGCCTGCTTGGTCTTGCGCAGTGCCACCGCCGGTCCGGACATCAGGGTGTTGATCACCCTCGCCACCTCGGTCTCCAGATCGTCCTGCGGATAGACCGCACTGACCAGGCCGTACTCCAGCGCCTCGGCGGCGGTGATGCGCTCGGCCAGCAATGCCATTCGCATCGCCCGGATCCGGCCGATTGCGGCGGCCACCAGTGCCGAGGCGCCACCGTCGGGCATCAATCCGATCTTGGTGAAGGCCAGCAGAAAGAACGCCTTCTCCGAAGCCAAGACCACGTCGCATGCCAGAGCCAGCGAGACGCCGACGCCGGCCGCCGGCCCGTGCACAACGGCGACAACAGGCTTCGGCAGCGCCGTGATCGTCCGCACAACACGGTTAGCCTCGGCGAGCAACGGGTCGACTGTCGGTGAAATCGTCGCGGCCGCTTGGTCTTCGGCGCTGATTCCCGCGCCCGAACTGAACCCGCGGCCGGCTCCGCCGAGTCGAACAACCTTCACCTGCGGATCGGTAGCCGCGACGTCCAACGTATCGGCTGCTGTCTTGAGCATGACCTCGGTCAGCGAGTTCAGACTGTCGGGGCGGTTGAAGGTCAGTGACAACACGCCGTTGTTCAGTTCCACGGCGAGATCGGGAACGCTGGAGTAATTCATGCCTGCAACCTAGACCCGCTGTGCCGTCGCTGTGCACGGGCGGTACAAAGGGTGGGCGGCACCGACGAAGGGCGGAGTGACATGGCGGGACCACTGACGGGCTTGCGGGTAGTCGAGTTGGCCGGAATCGGACCGGGGCCGCATGCGGCGATGATCCTCGGCGATCTCGGCGCCGATGTCGTTCGGGTGGAGCGCCCGAGCGATCCACCCAAGACCAACCCCAGCCGGGACTACTCCTTGCGGAACCGGCGTTCCGTAGCTGCCGATCTCAAGAGCCCCCAGGGCCGTGATCTGGTGCTGAGCCTGATTGCCAAGGCTGATGTGCTGATCGAGGGATTCCGGCCCGGCGTCACCGAGCGGCTGGGTCTGGGTCCACAGGACTGTGCCGCGGTCAATGACCGCCTGATCTACGCGCGGATGACGGGCTGGGGCCAGACCGGCCCGCGCAGCCAGCGTTCCGGCCACGACATCAACTACATCTCGCTCAATGGCGTCCTGCACGCCATCGGCCGGGCGGGTGAGCGCCCGGTTCCGCCGCTGAACCTGGTGGGCGACTTCGGTGGCGGCTCGATGTTCCTGTTGGTCGGGATTCTCTCGGCGCTGTGGGAGCGGGAGCGTTCGGGCAAGGGCCAGGTGATCGACGCCGCGATGGTCGACGGCTCGTCGGTGCTGGCCCAGATGATCTACGCCTTCCGCCATACCGGTCTGTGGAGCGATGTGCGCGGTACCAACATGCTCGATACCGGTGCGCCCTACTACGACACCTATGAGTGCTCCGACGGCCGCTACGTGTCGGTCGGCGCGATCGAACCGCAGTTCTACGCCGAACTGCTTGCCAAGCTTGGCCTCGATCCGGCCGATCTGCCCGGTCAGAACGAGGTCGCCCGCTGGCCGGAGTTGCGAGCGGTGTTCACCGAGACCTTCGCCGCGCACGACCGGGACCACTGGGCGGGAGTCTTCGCCGACAGCGATGCCTGCGTGACGCCGGTGCTGTCCTTCGCCGAGATTGAGACCGAACCGCACAACACGCAGCGGGGCACGTTCTACACCGAGGCCGGTGCGATCCTGCCGGCGCCGGCCCCGCGGTTTTCCCGGACCATGCCCGACAAGCCGACCCCGCCCGGTGTCCCGGGAGCCGACACCGAGACGGTGTTGCGCGACTGGGTATAGTCCCGACCAACCAGTAGGTAGAGCCCTCGAGAGGAATGATGCAGTGGAGATCAGGGACGCGGTAGCTGTTGTCACCGGGGGTGCGTCGGGGCTGGGCCTGGCGACCGCCGAGGCACTGCTGGCCGAGGGCGCCAAGGTGGTCATTCTGGACCTGCCGACATCCAAGGGCGATGACGTCGCCGCCGAGTTGAACTCACGGCTCGGCGATCGGGTGCGGTTCGCACCCGCCGACGTCACCGACGAGGACGCCGTCACGCGCGCCTTCGACCTCGCCGAGACTCTCGGCCCGGTCCGCATCGTGGTCAACTGCGCCGGCACCGGCGATGCCATTCGCGTGCTGGGCAAGAAGGGCGTCTACCCGTTGGACAAGTTCGCCCGCATCGTCAACATCAACCTCGTCGGTACGTTCAATGTCTTACGGCTGGGCGCCGAACGCATGGCCAAAACCGAGCTGGTCGGAGACGAGCGCGGAGTGATCATCAACACCGCCTCGGTCGCCGCCTTCGACGGCCAGGTTGGGCAAGCCGCCTACTCTGCGTCCAAGGGCGGTGTCGTCGGTATGACCCTGCCGATTGCCCGCGACCTGGCCGACAAGCAGATTCGGGTGGTTACCATCGCCCCCGGACTGTTCGATACGCCGCTGCTGGCCGGACTGCCTGAGCCGGCCAAGGCATCGCTGGGCGCGCAGGTCCCGCACCCTTCGCGGTTGGGCAAGCCGAGCGAATACGGGGCACTCGCAGTACACATCGTCGAAAATTCGATGCTCAACGGCGAGGTGATCCGTCTCGACGGTGCAATCCGGATGGCGCCCCGCTGATGGCGCTCATCACCAAGTTCACCGAGGTTTTCGACATCGAGCACCCCATCGCCCAGGGCGGTATGCAATGGGTCGGCCGCGCCGAATTGGTTGCCGCGGTAGCCAATTCGGGTGCGCTGGGTTTCCTCACGGCACTGACCCAGCCGACGCCGGCCGACCTCGCCAACGAGATCGCCAAGACCAGCGATCTTACGGACAAGCCGTTTGGGGTGAACCTCACGATCCTGCCGTCCATCAACCCGCCACCGTATGACGAGTACCGACAAGTCATCGTCGATGCTGGAATCAAGATTGTTGAGACGGCCGGCTCCAACCCGGCGCCGCATCTACCGATGTTCCACGACAACGGAATCAAGGTGCTGCACAAGTGCACGTCGGTCCGGCACGCGGTCAAGGCGCAGACCCTCGGCGTGGACGGCATCAGCATCGACGGATTCGAGTGCGCGGGACACCCGGGCGAGGATGACGTGCCCGGCCTGGTGCTGATCCCGGCAGCCGCGGAGGAGATCGAGATCCCGATGATCGCGTCGGGAGGCTTCGGTGACGCCCGCGGCATGGTGGCCGCGCTGGCACTGGGCGCCGATGGCATCAATATGGGCACCCGGTTCATGTGCACGCAGGAGTCGTGTATCCACGACAACGTCAAACAGGCCATTGTTGACGGTGACGAGCGCGGAACCGAACTGATCTTCCGCAGCCTGCGCAACACCGCCCGGGTGGCCAGCAATTCGGTGTCACGCGAGGTGGT
>SYAA01000274.1 GCA_005789055.1 Actinomycetota bacterium | reverse complement strand
TGCGGCGTCATGAACCATTCGTCACGGTCCACCGGACCGCCGAGTTTGGCCGCCTCGCGGTCGAAACCGACTTCGGCTCCGCGAATCACGTTGCCGTACAAATCATCTTGGGCAATGACGAGTGTGGAGTAATCGCGCCAGCGTTCGGGGTAGCCGATCTTGGCGGTGAATTTGTCCAGCTTCGCCAACGCTCGCTGCCGGGTCGCGGGGGTCATCCACTCCAGGTCGGTGATGCTGATCCGGTATGCCTCGCGCAGGTTGGCGACCAAGGTGTCCATCCGCGTTTTGGCTTGTGGCGGAAAGTGGTGTTGAACGTAGAGGCGACCGACGGCGTCGCCCATTACGGCCTCGACCAGGGAGACCGCCCGCTTCCAGCGCTCACGGATCTGCTCGGTGCCGCTGAGGGTGCGGCCGTAGAAGGAGAAGTCCTCGTCGACCAGTGCGCGGGTGAGAACCGCCGCGCGGGCATGAATCAGCCGCCAGCGCGCCCAGTCCTGCCAGTCGGCAATTGCCTCGCCCGACCACGTCTGGGCGAACGCGGTCAGGTAATCCGGTTGACGCACGATGAGTTCGCCGATCGCGTCGGCGGTGATCCCGAGTCCGTCGATCCAACCGGTCCAGTCAAAGCCCGGAGCCGCGGCCGGAAGATCCGCGAAGGCCCGCAGGTTGTAGGTCAGGTCGGCGTCGCGACGGCGCACCACGTCCCAGTGCGCCGCTGCCAGTGCGGTCTCGAGTGCCACGATGCGCCCGGCACGGTCGGTGTACTGCTCGGCCGTGCCGCCGTACACCAGTGCGAACATCGCCGAAATGTGTGCCGGGTAGGCGCCGAGGATCGCCGCGTGCTGCTCGTCGCGGTAGTAGGACTCATCGGGAAGTCCGAGGCCGGACTGACTGAGGTGGACAAGGTAGCGGCTGGAGTCCTTGGAGTCGGTGTCGATGTAGAGACCCACACCACCGCCCACACCGGTGCGTTGCAGCCGTCCTAGAACCCGAGCCAGGGAATCTCGATCCTGGGCCGAGTCGATCTGCGCCAACTCCTCGAGCAGGGGTGCCAGGCCACGTCGCTCGACGGCCTCCTCGTCGAGGAAACTTGCGTACAACTCACCGATACGTTGCTCGTCGGTCGCGTCCGCCACGGAGCCTGAAGCGGCGCCGGTGATCAATTCCCGCACCTGCTCCTCGGCCCGGTCGTAGAGCACGCGGAAGGCTCCGTCGGTGGCCCGATCGGCGGGGATGGCGTAGTCGCGAAGCCAACGGCCGTTGACATGACCGAACAGGTCGTCCTGCGGGCGGACCGCGGCGTCGATATGGGACAGGTCGATTCCGGATCGTGCAGTCTCTACCGTCACGCCTTCATCCTTACCATGCGCGGGTAGCCTGCCCCCATGCCCGGGTTCGACGAGGTGATTGAGCCCGACGAGGCGAGTGGTCCTACCGGGCGGCGTTCGGGGATGTTTTCCGGCTTCGGTGTCGCGTCCGCGGTTCTTGCCGTGGTGGCGTTGTCGGTTGCGGTGCTGATCTCGGTGATGTGGTCGGGTCATCGGGCCGCAGCAGCCGACCGCAGTTTCCAGGCTCGCAGCATGCAGGCTGCGGCTGAGTGGACCGGTGTGCTGATCAATATGAATGCCGACAATGTGGAGGAAAACCTTCAGCGACTGCGGGACGGTACTGTCGGCGAACTCAACTCCGGTTTCGACGCTTCGATCGCCCCCTACCGCGACGTCGTCACGACGCTGCGATCCAGCACCACCGGTGAAGTCGAGTCGGTCTCGATTGAGCAGATCCATCGCGATCCGGTCGGCCGGCCCGCCGCGCCGGCCGTACCAGACCTCGCGACCGCTCTGGCCGCACGCACCGACACCGTGCTCGTCGTTGCCACCTCGGTGAGTCAGAACGTCGGCACCACCCCTACGAAGGGGCCGACCACGGTGCGCTGGAACCTGCGCCTGGGCGTCTCCGAAGTCGACGGCAAGCTGATGATCTCTCGGCTGGAGTCGATCCGGTGAGGAATCTGGCCCGAGTGCTGGTATTCGACGCGATCGCACCGGCGGCGGCGATCGCGGCGCTGCTGATCATCGGGGTGATGCTGGAGTGGCCGCTGTGGTGGGTGTCAGTGTGTTCGATTCTGTGTCTGCTCATCGTCGAGGCCGTTTTCATCAACATCGTTGGCTACCGCCGCGATTCGGTGACGGTGGGCACCGACGACGACAAGCCGGTGCTGCGATTGGTAGTGATGGCGATCGCGGCCTCGGCGGTGGCCGCGGCGGCCGCCGTCGGCTACAACACGTGGACGCTGCCGGACCGGGCCTTCCAGGCCGATTCTGCCTCGGTCGTCCGGACGGCCACCGAGGTCGCCGAGGCGAGCGCGACGTTCAATCCGGCGGATCCGAACTCGTCGGTCGACCGCGCTGCGTCGTTGATGCTGCCCGAGCGCGCCGAGGCGTTCAAAACCCAGTTCGGATCAGCAGCGGCGGAAATGGCCAAGCGCAACGTTTCTGCACAGGCCAACACCGTCTCGGCGGGATTGGAGGCGCTCGGAGAGTCCTCGGCGAGTGTGGCCGTTCTTATCCGCGGCACTCAGAGCGCACCGGGCGAGCAACCGAGTACCACCGTGTTGGCGCTTCGGGTGGTGTTGGCAAAACAGGATGGCGGTTGGCGGGTGGTCGATGTGGCGCCGATCAACGCCCGATGAGATTTCCTTACGCCGGCGTGGCCGCGCTCCTACCGCGGCGGGATTCCTCGCACCATCGTGAGGAACTCCAGTTGGGTGCCCGCCCGCCGATACTCGGAGAGCTCCTGGTAGTCGGGGTCGGCGAACCATGCCCGGGCCTGCTGCTCGGTCGGAAACCTGAACAGGATCACCCGGCCCGGCCGTGGCGCGACTCCCTCGAAGGTGTCGGGCGCGTCATCGTAGGTGAGGAACTCCCCACCGTGGCGCTTGAGCAGGGGGAAGAACCCCTTCTCGTATTTCCGGTACTCGTCGGCGTCCTGAATGATCAGGTTTGCGAGCATGAAAACGGGCTGTTCGGGCATAGCTGGCTCCCTAGGTTCACCGCCACGCTATCCGGTGCTCGCCGACACAGTCTCGGCGGAGGTCTCGCGGTTGCCGACATGATTTGCTAAATGTGGCCGAAACTCGACAATATCGTTTGCCAGCGTGCATACTGCCAGTGACTTTTTGCTCTGTTAGCCACACTTGAGGGGACACGGGATGAGTTCAGCGCAGGCAGGTGCCGCCGGAAGAGACAACGCGGTCCAACCTTTGCTGCGGGCGGCTGGTTCCGCCTGCTCGGTCGGGCGGGTAGGAGCCTTGGCGATGGCTCTCGGTGTCGGGGTGTGGATCGCATCAACGCCGGTGGTCGCCGCCGCGGATTCCACCGAAACGGCGGGCTCGGGCACCTCGGAGTCGACGTCGTCGCCGAGTCCGCGCACAAACGCCAACGCCGCGTCGACGCGGAATTCGCGGCCCGTCGCTGGCACCGTCCGCGGTGTCAGGGCGCCGGTCCGGTCGGCAGCCGCGCAGCACTCGGCGGCCGCATCGAACGGTTCGCGACCCGGTGACTCCCCGGCTCCGGCAGCGCAGCCGTTGCCGGAAACACTGGTGCCCTATGCCGAGCGGGCGAGGGTCGGCCGGGAGAGGGCCGGCGCTGCCAGAACAACCACGACCGTCTCAGCCCCGGTCCCGACGTCCGCCGCCAAGGTAGCGGCGTCGGCGGTGACGCCGGTCAATCCGGTCGCCGACGCAGTCAGATTCTTCATCGGTAACGGCACGGCGTCCAACCCCAATGGCGGCTTGCTAATCGGCAACGGCTTCAGCTTTGACGCGACGTCGTGCACCGGCGGTACGGCCTGCAACGGTGGCAGTGGCGGACTGATCGGCAACGGCGGCAATGGATTCAACGGCGGCAATGGCGGCTACGCCGGATGGTTCGGCAACGGCGGTGACGGCGGCAACGGAATCACCGGGGGCAACGGCGGCAACGGCGGCAACGGCGGGTTGTTTGTCGGCCGCGGTGGTCTCGGCGGAGTCGGCGGCAACGCCACCGGTACCGCCGGCAGCGTGGCCGGCCTCGGGGGCACCGGCGGTGACGGCGGCCTGTTCGCCGGCGGTGGCGGGCGAGGCGGGGTGGGTGGTTACGGCGGCACCGCAGGCTCCGGCGGCGACGGCGGTAACGGCGGCGCCGTGGGCGGGCTGTCGCTGCTGGGCCGCGCCGGCGACGGCGGTAACGGCGGTGTGGGCAATAACTCCAACGCCGGCGGCAACGGCGGCAACGGCGGCCACGGCGGGGACAACGGCTTCTTTGCGTTGTTCGGCGACGGCGGTTGGGGCGGCAACGGCGGCCATGGAGTCAATGCCGGCAACGGCGGCAACGGCGGTACCGGCTCGGTGCTGACCGGTAATGGCGGCCGTGGCGGGGCGGGCGGAATCTC
>SYAA01000273.1 GCA_005789055.1 Actinomycetota bacterium | reverse complement strand
GCCGGGGAACCTGGCCCGTACCTCGTCGAGGAAGCGCCGGTTGATTTCGTAGATGATCTCCAGGTGTCGGGGCAGGAATCGCTGGAACATCCCCAGGGGCCAGGTCTCAAGTGCTTCGGGTAGCAGGGTGTGGTTGGTGTAGCCCATGGTCGCCACCGTGATTCGCCACGAGGTGTCCCAGTCCAGGTCGCGCTCATCGATCAGCAGCCGCATCAGTTCGGCGACGGCGATCGAGGGATGGGTGTCGTTGAGCTGGACGGCCACCCGATCGGGAAGCGAGCGCACATGGCTGCCCGCGAGATCCTCGATCAGGCGCAGGATGTCCTGCAGTGAGCACGTCACGAAGAAGTACTGCTGAAGCAGCCGCAACTGCTTTCCGACCTCAGGTTCGTCGTTGGGGTAGAGCACCTTGGTGACCGTCTCGGCGGCCACTTCGTCCTCGACCGCGCGGTAGTAGTCCCCCGCGTTAAATGCGTCGAGGGCGAGTTCCTTCAATGCCCGCGCGCTCCACAGCGTCAGGGTGTTGCAGGTGTTCACGCCGTAGCCCTGGATAGGGGTTCCGTAGTACACGCCCTTGATCGCCCGTTCCGGGACCCAGCGCACCCGTTCGACGCCGTCGTCGTCACGGAAATACTCGGTGTGACCGCCCCACCCCACGCGGTAATTGACCTCCGGCTTGGCGATCTCCCATGGGTTGCCGTCATCGAGCCAGTTGTCGGTGGTTTCGACCTGCCAGCCGTCGTGAATCTCCTGGTCGAAGATGCCGAATTCGTAGCGAATGCCGTAACCGATGGCCGGGCGCTGAAGGGTGGCCAGCGATTCCAGGTAGCACGCCGCGAGCCGACCGAGGCCTCCGTTGCCCAGGCCCGGCTCCTGTTCGCAGGCCAGCACCTCGTCTAAATCCTGGCCCAGCGCGGCCAGCGCGGCCCGCGCCTCCTCCTCGACGTCCAGGTTGAGCAGGTTGTTGCCCAGGTGCGGCCCGAGCAGAAACTCCGCCGACAGGTAACACGCCACCTTCGAGGACTCCCTCAGGTAGGTCTCGGTGGTCCTTACCCAACGGTCCTGCATGCGGTCACGCACCGCCAGGGCCAGTGCGTAGTAGTAGTGCTGCTGCTCCAGGAGCGCGTCGGGGCGGCCCAGCGAATAGCGCAGGTGGTCCTCGATCCCGCGCCGCAGCGCGTCTGAGCTCAACGCGGTCCGGCTGTGTTCGTGATCGATCACAACGGCCTCAGCGGAGTCGGGCAGTGCCGCAGGCTTGACAGTGTGAATGATGTCGCTCATGTGCCGCGCTCCCCGGATCGTGTGCCGCTCTGCGGCGAGTATCACACCGGCGGGGGATTTCCGCCCCGGGTTCAGGCAACCAGGCGGTGAACAGGGCCTGAAGTCAGTTCACCACGACGGGCTGGACCTGACCCCGCCCATCGATGGTGGTGGTGACGTCGCGACATTCGCCGATCACTTCGAGCCCCCGGGTGGAGGCACCCGGGTCCTGGGGCCGCAACACGACAATGACATTGTTCTTCCGCAGAGCCGGCGAATGGCTGTGGAAGTTGGGGTCGGCGCTCCAACCGGCCTGACGCAGCAGCCCGACCATCGTCGCGATCTGTTCCCCGGCCGCCCGAGAACTGGTGGCCAGCGGATAGCCGATCCTCATCTGCCCCCGGAACGGTGGTTCTCCGCGGCTATTGCAGGCCGAATGCCAGAACCACGCGTCGACGACATCGAGGCCCAGGGTCGAGACGACCTGACGAGCGGCATCGAGCACCTGGCTCCGGGATTCATCGGGTGTCATCGGGTTCAGAACCCCCGCCATGATTCCTCCGCATCCTGATATCGCTGCACTGCAGCAGATTGCTGCGGTGAGGATCACCTGACAGGCTGCGATCCTCATGAACCGGCGCGCAGCGGTGAATGATGGTGCCCGGTGGTCGCGGGCCGCAACAACTCCGGATCCGTCAGCGGAACGCTCCAGCTCGGCAGACCGAGCCGGGCGGCCCATGGACCCAGGACGCTCTCCCGGTGTGGTGCGGTCATGCCGTACTCCTGGAGTTCGTCGCCCCGGCCGGAGGCGACGGCGGCGATGCTGAACAACGACTCTGAGCCACTCTCGAAGTAACGATCGTGGTCGGCCCACGGCTCGAAGGACCAGCCGCCGAACTCGGATTTGAACCTCGTCGATCCGAATCCGTCGGCGGCCGGGTCCGCGCCGAGTCCGGTGCGGCCGAGTGGGAGGTCGGTTCCGGGAATGCGTCCCGGGACGCCGGCGAGGTTGGTGACCGGATCGGTCGCCGCGGCACCGACATAGACGCGACCGCCGGCGGGCAGCCCGAAATCCGCCGCGCTGTGCGCCAGGTCCGTTCCCGGCGCTCCGACCAGAACCACATCGTCGGCGCGCATCCCGTAGCCGGCGGCGGCGTCGGCCACCGTGGTGGCACCGTAGGAATGACCAACCACGGTGACATGTGAGGGGCCGTGACGAGTGAGCGTCAGCGCGTTGACGTCTGCGGCGAGCAATTCGCCGCCCCGGCGTGCCAGTGCGGTCTGCGCGATCCGGGGGTCGGTGATGGCATCGGGGGCGTCGTATCCCATCCAGGCCAGCACTGACACCGCCGCACCTGACGCCGAGCGGTTTGCCGCACGATCCGACTCCGCGGCGGCGGCGACGGTTTCGTTGTAGAACTGCGCGGCGGCGTCGCTGCGGCCGAACCACCCGTTCGCCGCGCTGTTGCCGGTACCCGGGACCAGTACCGCGGTGTGTTCGGCGTCGTCGGGATCGCCGATCGCGATGGTCGCCCGCCCCTGGCCGCCGAAGTCACCGGGCCGGTAGCAGAGCAGCAAAATCTCGGCACCGGTCTGCGCCCTGTTGTACTCCATGCCCGCCTTGACGTGGTGGGCGACGGTGTAGCGCACCACGTCGTCTCGACTCCGATGGAACTGATGCGGCTGGGCGAGGACCTGCTCTACCGGAACTCCGTAGGCGGCCGCGGTCCGCTCGATTCGCTCAAGGTCGTCGGTCATGGCGTTGACGTTCGCAATGCTGCGGTCCATCGCCGGGATACCGTCACGCTGGCCTAATTCCACCGGATTGTGTTCCAGCAGTTGATTTCTGGCTATGGGGTTCAGTGATTCCCACCACCGGACGGTGTCCTCGGCTGTCATCGCGCGGGGAATCTCCGGCATCGGAAACACCGCATCGGCCATGGCGATGGCGTGCGCCAGTTGGTCGTCGACTTCGGTGGCGGCGGCAAGAATCTCATCGAGGCGGTCCATCATCGGACCGGCTTTCGCGGCGAATTGCCCTGTGGTGCCGTGGAATCGGTCTGCCGGCAGCACCGTGCCGGCGTCCCGGTCGATCATCAGTCCGGCGGCTCGCGCGTCATCGTCGAGGTGGCCCAGTTGGGCTTTCAGTCGCGCGATGTCTACCGCGGCCGCATCGGCGGCGCGAGCCACGGCGCGCGACTCTCGGGCGTGGGTGTCCAGTGCGAGCCTGGTCACCTCGATGGCCGCGCGCGCGGCCTCACCCGCCACTCCGGACCACGTCGCCAGGCCGGGCAGCTCTGCAAGTGCGGCCGCCGCTGCGTCGGCGGACTCCGCACGTGTGGTCGCAGCCCGCGATACCGCCTGCACCTCGGCGGGATCCCAGCGGTCGATGTCCGCCGGCGTCAGCATCACCATGGG
>SYAA01000272.1 GCA_005789055.1 Actinomycetota bacterium | reverse complement strand
TGCCAGAACTACGGTGTTTGATGCTGACCTCGTTTACCTCCGATGAGGCCATGCTCGACGCGATTTTGGCCGGTGCCAGCGGTTACGTGGTCAAGGACATCAAGGGCATGGAACTGGCAAAGGCCATCAAGGACGTCGGCGCGGGACGCTCCCTGCTGGACAACCGAGCCGCCGCCGCGTTGATGGCCCAGTTGCGCGGCGCCGCCGAAAACTCCGATCCGCTCTCCGGCCTCACCGATCAGGAACGCGTGCTGTTGAACCTGCTCGGCGAAGGCCTGACCAACCGGCAGATTGCCGCCCGGATGTTCCTGGCCGAGAAGACGGTCAAGAACTATGTGTCGCGACTGCTGGCCAAGCTCGGCATGGAACGTCGCACCCAGGCTGCGGTTTTCGTCTCCAAGCTTGACCAGAACCCGCGCCGGAACGACTGAACTGCGCCCGGGAGAGTCGCGTGAAGGGCATTATCTTCAATCTGCTGGAAGAGGTCGTGGTTGACGCCCACGGGGAACGGGTGTGGGACACCCTTCTCGACGCGGCGGGGGTCAGCGGTGTCTACACCTCACTCGGCAGCTACGACGACGCGGAGATCATGTCGCTGGTATCGGCGGCCGGCGCGGGCCTGTCGATGTCGGACCGCGAGGTGCTCCGTTGGTTCGGCCGACAGGCGATGGCGATTCTGGCGACGAGCCGGCCGGAATTCTTCACTCCGCACCGGCACGCGGCTCCGTTTCTTCGTACCCTCAACAGTGTCATCCATCCGGAGGTGCGCAAGCTCTACCCTGGGGCGTACTGCCCGCATTTCGGTTTCCAGTCTCCTTCCGACGGATCACTGCTGATCGACTATCGCTCGCCGCGCAAACTCTGCGACCTTGCCCACGGCTTCATCCTGGGGGTTGGAGACCACTACGGCGAGACGTTGAACGTCCGGCACCTGGAATGTATGCATAACGGGTCGGATCGTTGCCTGATGGCTGTTGACGGCGGTACGGGCCGGGATTGATGGATGATTCCGAAATCGGCTCTGGGCCAGCCGATCTGGTCAGTAGGCTGACTGAAGACGTCGACCTTCTGGGCCGACGCCTCGCCCGCGAACGGAAAAGCCGCCGTGAGGCGGAGCGGATCGCCGAGCGCACGCTGCGCGACCTCTACCAGAAGCAGCACGAAGTGGCGTTCCTCTCAGCCATCGCCACAAAGGCCAACCACGCCGATTCGGTCAACGAGGTACTGGCGGCTGCACTGGAGGACATGTGCAGATTCACCGATTGGTCCGCGGCGCACGCCTACATCGCCATCGGAGACGGCGAGGAGCGCCGCATGCGGCCCACCGGTATCTGGTATCGAGATCCCGGCATCGAGATTTCCCCCCTGCGGGCCGCCACGACGACAATCGCCAAGGGGCAATGCCTACCGGGCCGGGTGTGGGAATCGGGTGAACCGGTCTGGCTTGAGGACCTCGCGAGCAGCCGGCATTTCCACCGCCTGGACGGTGCTCAACGCTGCGGTCTGCGCGCGGCCTTCGGCGTCCCTGTGCTGGTTGGATCCGAGGTGATGGCCGTTTTGGAATTCTTCGGGCCGATCCCGTTACCGGAAGATTCCGATCTGGTGGGGTTGATCGCCCAGGCGGGCACGCAACTAGGCCGGGTGATCGAACGTGAGGATAGCCGAACTCGCCTCTTGAGTTCGTATGCGCAGACCCGGGCCCGGCAGTCGTGGATCGAAGCGACCCGCGACATCGCCACCGAGTTGCTCCGCGGTACCGAGCCGGGGGAGGCATTCCGGCTCATCGCCCAGCGGGCGCAAAACCTCAGCGGGGCCGACCTGGCCCTGGTCGCCGTGCCCGCCGACGCCGAGGGGCCCGCGGCCGACGTGACCGAGTTGCTGGTGAGCGAGACGGTGGGCTGGGACCGTCCGCCTGCAGGGGCGCCATCGCTGCCCGTCGCGAACAGTGCGATCGGCGCTGCCTTCACCAGCCGAACCCCATGCCGACTCGACACCGCGCCCGACGTCGGGTCACTGATCAGCGACGCCGGGCCCGCGATGGTGCTGCCGCTGCGATCCACCGAGACCGTCGCCGGCGTGGTGGTGGTCCTGAAGCGTCGAGGCGCCCCCGAGTTCACCGACGAACAGTTGGAGATGATGGCGACATTCACCGATCAGGCCACCCTGGCCTGGCAGCTGGCCAGCACGCAACACCGGATGCGCGAGCTCGACGTGATCGCCGACCGCGAACGGATCGCGCGCGACCTGCATGACCACGTGATCCAGCGGCTGTTCGCGGTGGGCCTGTCACTGCAGGGCACGATCCCACGGGCTCGCTCGCCCGAAGTGCAGGTGCGCCTGACCGACATCGTCGACGAGTTGCAGGGCGTGATCGGAGAAATTCGTACCAAGATCTTCGATCTGCACGGTGGCTCCTCGGGAGCCACCCGGTTGCGGCAACGACTCGACGAGGCGATCGACGGCTTCTCGGGATCGGGCCTGCGCACCACCGCGCGGTTCTCCGGGCCACTGTCGGTGGTCGACGCGACGCTGGCAGATCACGCCGAAGCAGTCCTGCGCGAGGCGGTCAGCAACGCGATCCGGCATGCGCACGCCGACAGCCTGATGATCAACGTCCGGGTCGAGGACGACCTGAGCGTGGAGGTGATCGACGACGGTTGCGGAATGCCGCCCGACGTCACCGCCAGCGGGCTGGCGAACCTGCGGGCGCGCGCAGCAGAGGCGGGCGGCGAGCTGGTGCTCACCGATGCGCCCGGCGGCGGAACGCACTTGCGCTGGTCCGCGCCGTTGACGTGACACCCCGGTTAGGCTGCGACCCATGGCGATTGACCGTCTCGCACTGACAGCGGGCTGCATCAGGCTCGCATCAGGCGTCTCATTTCTCATCGACCCGGTTCGGGCCAACCGACTCTGGGGTGACCCTGATGAACCGGCCCCGACCGCGCGACTGCTGCTGCGCTCGATGGGCTACCGCGACGCCCTAATCGGCGGACTGCTCACCGCCGCCGCGTTGCGCGGCAACGACACCCGCGGATGGTTCCTGGCATCCGCGGGCGCTGACGGTGCCGACCTGCTGGGTGGTGTCGGTGTGCACTGCGAAATGAAGCGAACACAGCGCGTGATCGGTCTGGGTGGTGCGGTGATCGGGATCGCGGTAGGACTCTGGGGCGCGACGCGCACCCCACCGATGACGACGCGCGATGAGCGCGCCACGATCACCGGCATTCGGGCACCGTGGATCACCGAAGTACTCACCGAACCGAGCATCATGCCGGCGAAGCCAC
>SYAA01000271.1 GCA_005789055.1 Actinomycetota bacterium | reverse complement strand
GCGGTTGTACCAGGACCGGTCGAAGAGCACGAGCTCCCCGGCGGCGGGTAGGTGGTTGACGTAGCGCTGGAAGTACCACTGGGTGCGTTCCTTCTCAGTCGGCTTCTCCAGGGCGACCACCCGTGCGCCACGCGGATTCAGATGCTCCATGAACCGTTTGATGGTGCCGCCCTTGCCCGCGGCGTCGCGACCCTCAAAAACGATCACGTGGCGGTGGTCGTTGCGCTGCGACCACTTCTGCAGTTTCAACAGTTCGATCTGCAGGAGTCGTGTCTGCTCCTCGTACTCATCGCGAGACATCCGATGGTCGTACGGGTAGTTCTCCCGCCAGGTGTCGACGGCGGTGCCGGCCGGGTCGATCAGTACCGGGTCGTCATCGTCATCGTCGAAGACGGTGTAGTTCTCGAACTGTGTAGTCACGCGGGAAAGCTAACCACCTCGGGCGACGCGGGGGTTACCAAAGGATGAACGTGCGGTTTACAGGCGCAGCCGGAGCTTGCGCAGGATCGACGCCGCGACCGCCACCAGGGATGTGCCCAGCAACAGCGCGCCCAGCGAATCGGTGAGGTTGTGCAGGTCGACGGACTGTCCCGCGATACCGAGGAGAACGAAGACCACCGCGGCGGCGGTCAGCCACCGACGCACACCGACCGCCAGCACGAGCATCCCCAACACCACGACCATCAACGTGGTCTGGCTGCTCGGATACGCTGGCCCCTGGCCCGGAGGCGCCCCGAACAACCGTTGGAAACCTGCCGCGGCCCCGATCGACACCAGCGGAATGACCAGGATCATCGGCAGCGCGGCCCACAGTCGCCGGTACAGCGCGGCTGCCAGTGCCGCGATCAGCACGGCGTTGGCGGTACGCGGATCGGTGAACAGCAGCAGCCACTGCGGCGGCCCAAATACCTGCGACGGCCCTGAGACCTGCGACGGCCCAGGGAACTGCGGCGTCCAGCCGTTCAATGGGGCGGCGCCCTCCCGGACACCCAGGCCGAGTAGCACCATCAACGGCATACCGACGAAGGGCCACCCCAGCAAGGTTTTGTCGATCAGCTTTCGATCCCTCCGGCGTCGTCCACTCCCGCGACGTAACCTGCTCCTATGAGCTATGACCTCGTCATCCGCAACGGTACCGTCGTCGACGGCCTCGGCGGCGAACCGTACCGCGGCGATGTCGCGGTGTCTGGTGGCGTCATCGTCGCGGTGGGAACCGTGGACACACCAGGTGCGCGCGAGATCGACGCCACCGGAATGCTCGTCACACCGGGGTTCGTCGACCTGCACACCCACTACGACGGCCAGGCGATCTGGTCGGATCGAATGAGTCCGTCGTCATCACACGGGGTGACCACCGCGCTGATGGGTAACTGCGGGGTGGGCTTCGCGCCGTGCCGACCCGAAGATCACGACGTGCTGGTCGACGTGATGGCCGGGGTGGAGGACATCCCCGGCGTGGTGATGACCGATGGATTGCCGTGGGACTGGGAGACGTTCCCGCAGTACCTCGACGCCCTCGATTCCCGACATCGCGATATCGACATCGCGGCCTACCTACCGCACTCCCCACTGCGGGTGTATGTGATGGGCAAGCGCGGAGCGGACTGCGAGCCGGCCACGGCAGAGGATCTCACGTTGATGCGCAAGCTGGCAGCCGAGGCGATCGACGTTGGGGCGCTGGGGGTTTCGTCGTCGCGATTCGCTTTCCACAAGACCGGAAGCGGCGCACCCATCCCGACCTACGATGCGGCTTACGACGAGATCGCGGCAATCGTCGGCGGCGTTGCCGACGCCGGCGGCGGCCTGCTGCAGTTCATCCCGGACCTACCAGCCGGTGGCTACGAGCGCGTCCTGCAGCAGGTGTTCGAGGCCGCGAGCGACGCACACGTGCCCGTCACCTTCACCCTGACGACCGGCAACTCCGGCGATCCGATTTGGCCCGGTGCGGTGAACCTGATCGAGAAGTTCAACGCCGCCGGCGCGGAGATCACCGCGCAGGTTTTCGCCAGGCCGATCGGCCTGGTGATCGGCCTGGAACTGACGGCCAACCCGTTCGTGCTGTACCCGAGTTATCAACAGATCGCGGACCTGCCACTGGATCAGCGGGTGGCGCAGATGCGTAAGCCAGAGGTGCGGGCGCGCATCCTGGCCGACAAGCCGGGCGAAGGACACCCCTTCATGTACTTCGCCCAGGCGTGGGAGTGGATGTTCCCCCTCACCGAACCGGCGAACTACGAGCCCGAAGCGCACGAGAGCATCCTGGCTCGGGCACGGGCCCGCGGCGTCAGCCCACTGGAGGAGGCTTACGACAGGCTCCTCGACGACGACGGCCGGGCGATGATGCTGGTCGCGCTGGCCAACTTCGAAAACAATTCGCTGGACACCGTCGCCGAGTTGATCCGTCGCGACGACGTGGTCCTGGGCCTGGGTGACGGCGGCGCGCACTACGGGATGATTTGCGACGCCAGCTATCCCACGTTCGTGCTGGCGCACTGGGCCCGTGACCGGGCTTCTGGCCGACTGAGCGTGGCCGAAGCGGTGCGGCTGATGACCTCGGTGCCGGCGCGGGTGGCCGGACTCGCCGACCGGGGCCGTATCGCGCCCGGCTACAAGGCTGACCTCAACGTCATCGACCACGCCCGCCTGACCTTGCACAAGCCGACGATCACCCACGATCTACCGGCCGGTGGCCGGCGCCTGGACCAGACGGCGGACGGTTACGTCGCAACGATCGTCTCCGGAGAGGTGATCGCCGCCGACGGTGTGCCAACGTCGGCTCGGCCGGGACGCCTCATCCGCGGCCGGCAGCCTGAACCTGCGGTCTAGCGTCCACCCCCGATTGTGGGCTCTGTGCACGCAATAACGAAGAAATTCGTGCATGAGGCCCACGGTCGGCATCAGATCGGGCAACCGGCGGCGCGAAGTTTGCCTCGGATGCGCTCAACGAGGATCGCTGGCCGGGCCAGCATCGCAGCGCTGACGCGCACGACTACCCAGCCAGCCGTCTCCAGCAATTCGATGCGTTCGATGTCCCACGCCCGTTGCTTGGCATCAGTCCAATGCTGCACGCCGTCGTATTCGACAGCTACCTTCCATTCCCGCCATCCCATATCGACGCGGATGCGGAGATCGCGAAACTCGATCTGAGTTTCCGGGGGCGGAAGTCCACCACCGACAATGATCAGCCTCAGCCTGCTCTCCTGCGGAGATTCGGCACCGCTGTCGGTCAAGTCGAGTGCGGTGCGCAGGCGCGAGACACCGCGTGCACCCCGATGCCGATCGGCCAGCATGCAAACCTCGCCAGGAGTGACGCCGGTGACACGAAGGAGAGCGTCAATAATTGGGACGGCCTGCGGTACTGGGCGATTCCGCCCGATATCGAACGCCGTCCGAGCGGGTGTCGTCGCGTTCAACCCGTCGACTTCACGCGCTTCGTCGGCTTCCAGATCCCAAGAATGGACGATGATGCCAGCGGGGGCGTGGCGATCTGCTCGAATGATCTCGGCCGGATCCCCGGCATCGAGCCACTGCGTGCCCAGCACTGCCGCAGCCGAGAGGCCGCATAAGGTAGCGCCCGTGGACAGCCATGCGGCCCGCGCCCGTAACCGCGCAGTCAACTCGACGTCACGGTGCAGGTATACGTCGCGGTAAATCGCCCTGTGATGCCGGGCAAGTCCGCGCCGGGTGAGTTCGCCGCGGTGCACCGCAGCACTGCCGAGGAAGGGTTCCATGCGGACAAGCTCGCGAGGAAGTCTGACGAACGTGGGTGCTGTGCGCGGAAGTTCACGCCGATCTGTGCATAGTCCCCACACTGGGGACAACGAAAAAGCCCGACTCGCGACAGCGAGCCGGGCTTTTTCGTTGGGGGACTTAGAAGTCCATGCCGCCCAGGCCACCGGTCGGGTCGCCCGCGGGTGCGGACGCCTTCTCCGGCTTGTCGGCGACAACGGCCTCTGTCGTCAGGAACAGCGCCGCGATACTCGCCGCGTTCTGCAGCGCTGAGCGGGTGACCTTGACCGGGTCGGCGACGCCGGCCTTGAGCAGGTCCTCGTACTCGTTGGTGGCTGCGTTCAGGCCGGTTCCGGACGGGGAGTTGCGCACCTTCTCCGCAACCACACCCGGCTCGAGGCCGGCATTGAAGGCGATCTGCTTCAGCGGTGCCTCGAGCGCAACGCGCACGATGTTGGCACCGGTTGCCTCGTCACCGGTGAGGTGCAGTTCGTCGAGCGCCGGGGCTGCCTGCAGCAGAGCCACGCCGCCACAGGCGACGATGCACACCTCGACGTCGGCCTGGTCGTTGCGCACCGCACTCGACTTGACCGACAGCGGTGCCGAATC
>SYAA01000270.1 GCA_005789055.1 Actinomycetota bacterium | reverse complement strand
GGCACCGGCGGCACCGGCGGCACCGGCGGCGCCATCGGAAACGGCGGCAACGGCGGAACTGGTGGCAACGGCAAGGGCACCGGCAAGGGCGGGAACGGCGGTAACGGTGGAAACGGCGGCGTCACTTCCGGCTTCGGCGGCTACGGCGGCACGGGCGGCAACAACGGCAGCGGCGGCGGAACTGGATCGACCGGCAGCGACGGCACTCCTACGCCGCCGCCGACTTAATCGGCGTCTTCGGACTCGGTACCGACGTCCGCTGAGGACTGCTGGGCGCGGATCTTGGCGAAGCGGTCCGACAGCCGGCGCATCCGGATCATCAGCGATGCCGCGGGACTGACCGTCGCGTCGAGGTAGGCCGCGAGGTCTTCCCGCGCGACGCCGATCCGGGAGGCAAACTCCTGCTGGCCGAGGCCGGAACGCTCCAGCAGCAGTTGCACATGCCGGGCGGCCTCGGCGCGTTCGTTGGCATCCAGGTGGCCCCGGGCGCGAACCAGAACTTCGTGGAGCGCCTTGGAGATGCCCTGGGGCGCAGCGGCTTCCAACACTTCCTCGACCTGGCGTGCGGTGCGTCCGTATGGGTCGCGTTTGATCGCGACGACGATGCGCTGCCAGATGGTGATGTCGCCGGTCTCCAGCGCTTCGCGGATCGCCGACGTAGGCCAGAACTCGACGGGTCGCTCGTCGATGGCCACCGTCAACTCGCTTCCTCCAGGGTCGCTACTGCCAGCGACAGGCACCGTGTCCGCACATCGTCCCACTGTGCCGCCGCGTCCGGGGTGTACCAGCGATCGTCATCGACGGTGTCGGCGGGTGCCGGATCCGCCAGCCGCCGAACCAATTGGGTCGCGATCCACATCCGGTGCGGTTTCCCGGAACTGTAGTACTCGTCGATCCCGGCCAGCACGGTCGCGGCGTTCTCGATGTTCATCGCGTCCGCGAGATCGGCGAGTTCGGCGTAGTCCGACCGGCTGTTGCGGCACAGCACCAGGTAGCTCTGCAGCCGCAGGGTCTCGGCCCCGGTCGGGATCTGCAACCGGTCTCCGGTGGGCAACTGGACGTTGGTGGTCTCGACGGGACTGCTTCGCTCGACATCGGTCTCGGTGCCCAGGGCGTCGAGTGCCACCGCGAGTCGGCCCCGCCAGATCGTCACCGGATGGATCGGGCGCAAGGTCGCGGATCGGGGCCCCCGCGAGGACTTGGCGGGCCGGCGGTTGCCGCAGCCACTGAAGGCCAGTGGGTCGGCGACGCAGACCGCGTCGGGGGCCATTTCCTTGAGCCGCGCCGCGTTCTTGACCACCATGCGCAGGTCACCGGCGGGCGGAGCGATGGCGGAGATTTCGTCGGGGAGCACGACGAGATCGCCGAGGTCGAGTTTGGGCAGCGGCTTCTCGAAATCGACCGATGGCAGGATGCGATCCAGCCAGGCCGGCAACCACCAGTTCCACTGGTCGAACATCGCCATCAGCGACGGCACCAGCACCAGTCGGACCACGGTGGCGTCGATCGCGATCGCCACTGCGCAGGCGACGCCGAGTTGGGCGACCAGGGGCATGCCCGCGAAGGCGAAGCCGATGAACACCGCGATCATGATCAACGCCGCGCTGGTGATGGTGCGGGCACTGGTCGCGACGCCGTAGGCCACGGCGTCGCGGGTGTCGCCGGACTGCAGGTAGCGCTCCCGGATCCGGGTCAGCAGAAAGATCTCGTAATCCATCGACAAACCGAAGGTCAGGGCCAGCACCAACGGTGGGATGGTGCTGTCGATGGAGGAGATCGGTTCGAACCCGATGCGCTCCAGCCAGCCCCACTGGAACACCGCGACCAGGCTGCCGTAGGCCGCGGCGACCGACAGCACCGTCATCAGTACGCCCTTGAGTGCCAGGAACAGCGATCGGATGGAGATCAGCAGCATCACGAAGGCGATCAGCGAGACGAAACCGAAGACCAGCAGTTTGGTCTGCGAAACCCGGTCATCGAAATCCTTGATCAGCGCCGTCGGTCCGCCGACGTCGATCTGGGCCCCGGCCGCCGCGGCGGGCAGTTCCGCGCGCATCCAGTCGACGGTGTCGCGGGCAGCGAGGTCCTCGGGGTCGACCGACATCACCGCCGAGATCAGCGCGCTGCTGTTGTCGTCGGCGAACTCCGGCGGGGACACCGACACGATGTTGGGGGCCTCGGAAATCCTCGCGCCCACCGCGTCCAGTTCGCCGGTGTTGCCCGAGGCGTTCCCGCCGGGGAAGGTGACGAGTACCCGTATCGGACCCAGTGCCCCGGGACCCAGTGCCTCGGCGGCCGCGGCCACCCCGCCGCGGATCTCGTGGGAGGACGGGAACTGCCGCTGCATGCTGTTGCCGAGCGTCATCGACAGCGCAGGTGCGGCCACCAGCAACAGAAATGCCGCGGCCCCCAGGGCCGAGGCCCAGGGCCTCCGCATCACCGCGCCGACCCAGCGGGTCCAGAATCGCGACTGACCGGATTCGGGCCGGCGCGACCAGTGCAGCAGGGGCGAGCGTCGCGCCGCCGCTCGTCCGAACGTGGCCAAAATGGCGGGAGTCAGGGTGGTTGAGGTCAACACCGCTACCGCCACCGCCAGGATTGCGCCGGTCGCCATCGACTTCAGAACCGGGGTGTTGATCAGGTAGATACCGGTCAGCGAGGCGATCACGGTGAGCCCAGAGAGCACAACGGCCAGACCGGAGGTCGCCATGGCGGCATCGGTGGCCTGGTCGCCGTCGCGTCCGGCGCGCAACTCCTCCCGAAATCTCATCAGGATGAACAGCGAGTAGTCGACCGCCAGGGCGATGCCGAACATCGACACCGTGGACGTGACGAACACCGACATCGTGGTCAGCGTCGAGAGCGCGTAAACCACACCCATGGTCACCGCGACCGTGCAGATCCCGAGGGCCAGCGGGATCGCGGCGGCTGCCAATGATCCGAACACCGCAATCAGCACCATCAGAACGATCGGAAGGTTCCACCGTTCAGCGGCGGCGATATCGCTTTTGGTGCTGGTCTGCGCAGCCGCGCCGAGCGCACCCTGACCGATGACATACAGCCGCACCCGGCCGTTGTCGATCGCGCCCGGCTGGTCGCCGTCGACGCCGATTTTCGCCCGCAACTGCCGTGCGATGTCCACCGCGCCGGAGTTGTCGAAGCCCAGGCGCAGGGACACCACGTAGGGGCGGTCCGGTGCCGGTTCCGGCTGTGCGGGGTTCGGGAGCACCTCAACGCTGGGCACCTGCTGCGCTGCCAGCTGGAGTTCGGCCACGGCGGCGGACATATCGTCGTACGTCGCGTCCGCCCGGGGCGCGGCCACCAGTGCCAAAGCGGACGCGCCCTGCTGCGCGTACTGGTTCTCGATCGCGTTCTGGACGTACAGCGACTGCGAGTCGGCCACCTCGAAGCCGCCGCCGGTCAACTGGTTGGACTGCGTCAGCGCGAGATAGATCGACGGCAGCAACGCGAACACCCAGCAGCCGAAAACCAGCCATCGGTGTCTGCGCAGCGTGCCGCTCAGACGCATCATGAACTGCTGGATGGCTATTCTCCCAGAATTGCAGCGAATCGCGTGGTTGCGAGCCTACCGCAGCACCGTGGGCGCACCACGGTGACAAGATCCGGCCCGGACAGCACCGGGCAGCGCGACTGCCTTACGATGAATCTCTCGCTGACTGTGAAGGAGTTGTGCCGATGATCAGCAGCACTTACACGCGTGGGGTCGGTGCCGCGATCGGTGCGGGCGTGGTTGTCGGTGCGTTTGTGCTCGGCGCGGCCCCGTCGGCGCACGCCGCCCCGCCCAACTGCACCGCTGCGGACCTCGCCGGGGTTGCCGCGGGCGTCTCCGCGGCCACCTCGGCGTACCTGTTCACCCGCCCCGACGTCAACGCTTTCTTCACCGGGTTGGAGGGCACGCCCCGCGACACCCTTCGGGATTCGGTGCGGCAGTATTTCGACGCCAATCCGCAGGTGCAGGCCGAACTCGGCGGGATCCGCCAGCCGTTGGTCGATTTGAAGGCGCGCTGCGGGAGCTCCGACGACCTCGACGCCCCGAACCCCTAGCGGACGCGAGCCCTCCACTGGCGGGCTGTTTTCCGCCGGCCCAGGATGCCCCGCCAGCCGAGGATAAGTAGGGCGGTCACCACGGTGGCCACCACGATGAAACTCACGGCGGTGCCCTCGGAAGTGGCGTGCCGCAACAGCATTCCCACCACCACGGTGCACACCCATACGACGACACCGGTCGGTGCCAATGCAGTGGGGCGATGCCAACCCCGGGAGAGCAACCAGCCGATCGCTGTCCCGGCCAGGAACGGCCAGGCCGTCTCGGCGACGCCCCCGACGCTCACCCCTCCGGCATGGTTCCTTCTGCCGAGTGCGACGAAGAACACCACGCAGGCGACATCGGCGACCAACGCCGGCAGCACCGGCGACCTTGCAATGCGGTTCTCCATAATCACCGAAGGATATTCCTGGCCGGGTATTTCAGGACGGCCCGTCGGTGTCAGGCTCGGGGGTCGCGAGCTCATCCATCGCGACGTCGGGATCCAGTGCGCCCTCGGTCCGGAACATGAAGAAGAACACCACCCACCCGATCGCGGAGATGAAGATCCAGCTGACCAGGCGGTAGATCAGCATTGCCGAGATCGCGTCCGCCAGCGCCATTCCACTGGAGACCAGGCCGGGAACCAGGATCGCCTCCACGACCAGCAACCCACCCGGCATCAGTGGTATCGCGCCCATCGCGCGGGCGGCCGCATAGGCAACGGTCAGTCCCGCCAGCGAGGGATGCCCGCCCGCGGCGTAGGCCGCAAAGGCCAGGCAGGCGACGTCGGCAATCCAATTGAACAGCGACCAGCCGAACGCCTCGGAGAGTGCGCGCCGGCCGAGGCTCACCGATTCCAGTTGGGTGAGCGTCTCGCGCCACCTCCGTAGTCCGGTATCGGCGGGCTTGCTGCGTAACGAGTTCAGCCAGCCCAGCACTCGGGCGCCGATGCCGTCGATGAGTTCTGGGCGGGTCGCCACCGCCTGGGCGAGGAGCAGTAGTGCGATGAAACCGCCGAGGGTGAACAGCAAAGAGAATGGATTATCCTTGGCCCCCAACAGAAATGCGCCGCCCAGACCCAACAGTGCCAGTCCCGCGACTTGAAGTGCGCCCGACATCACCAACTGCCAGGAAGCCACCACCGGTGAGGCGCCCCAGAGCCGTTGTTGTCGGTAGACGAAGGTGGCCGAGAGCACCGGGCCGCCGGGAAGTGTCGTACTCAAGGCGTTGCCTGCGTAGAACGCGGCTTCCGAACGCCATTGGCTCACCGTCACTCCCGCAGATCGCAGCAGTGTCCGTTGAATCTGGGCAAAACTGTGCATCGAGGCCATGGCTGCCGCGATCGCCGCCAGCACCCACCACAGGTTCGCCGACAGCAGGCTCTGCCAGGCCTTCGCCAGTTGATCCCACACCAGTGTGGCCTCCACCGCGAGGACGATCACCGCCACGCCGAGCAGTGCCCAGCGCACCCACCAGTACTTCCCCCGGACCGAGGTGGTGTGGGCCACGGGTTTCAGGGTAGCCGTGCTCAGGCCGGTTAGGCTGGCTCGGTGCCGGCCGGTCGAGGTCCCGATAACGACGCTGTCGCGCCCCTGGTTCGCAAGGCGACGGCCTGGGCCTGGCACCTGCTGATCCTTCTCGCGGCAGTCGTGGCGTTGCTGTTGGTGATGTGGCAGCTACGAGTGATCGTGGTTCCGGTTTTTATCGCCGTCATCCTGACGGCGTTGCTGCTGCCCGCGGTCGACCGGCTCGATCAGCGCGGAATGCCCCGCGGCGGCGCGGTGGCACTGGTGTTACTCGGTGGACTCGGACTGTTCGGCGGCATCCTGACTTTCGTTGTCAGCCAATTCATTTCCGGACTACCGGGCCTCGTCACGGAGGTGACCCGCAGCATCGACAACGCCACGAACTGGCTGATCGATGGTCCTGCCCATCTGAGCCGGGAACAGATCGACAAAGCCGGCGATACGGCCGTTGCGGCGTTGCGCGACAACCAGGAGAAGCTGACCAGCGGAGCGCTGTCCACCGCGGCCACCCTGACCGAGATCGTGACCGGCGCCCTGTTGACGCTGTTCACCTTGATCTTCCTGCTCTCCGGTGGCCGCGGCATCTACGCTTACCTGACGAAGATTTTTCCGGCTGGCTCCCGGGATCGGGCCCGTGCCGCCGGCCGGGCCGGGTTCGGATCGCTGATCGGCTATGTCAGGGCGACGTTTCTGGTGGCGCTCGTCGATGCCGTCGGTATCGGTTCCGGTTTGGCGATCCTGGGCATTCCGCTGG
>SYAA01000269.1 GCA_005789055.1 Actinomycetota bacterium | reverse complement strand
GCCCGGATCTCCAGGGCCGGATGAGCGGCCCGGGCCAGCGCCACCGCGTCACCGAGCACGCCGTCAGGATTCTCGATCAAGGTGGGCCGGGCGAGCTCGTCGGGACGGGCGTAGAGCACCGTCAGCGGCAGTCGATAGGCGACGGCGGTGTCCGCGGCCCACAACAGCGCCGCGCGGCCATGGTCGGATCCATCGGCTCCGACGACGATGCCGCTGTCGGCGGCATTGAGTTCCTCGGGCATGACGTGGAGTTTTTCGGACATGACGGGACCTCCCTGCTTCGTCAGCGCAAACACCCGAGATGTTGCGCCGTCAGGGGTACGTTACTTCCCATCGTCCTCCGAGCAACCCATCGTCTGCCGAGCGACCCGACGGGAGGGGCATGAGAGAAGCGCACGACCTGCAGCACGCAGCCGAAGCCGATCTGCACGGCAAGGGGCTGTCGCGCAACTCCGTCGGCGTCCTGGG
Source organism: Actinomycetota bacterium (assembly GCA_005789055.1). GTDB lineage: Bacteria > Actinomycetota > Actinomycetes > Mycobacteriales > Mycobacteriaceae > Mycobacterium. The sequence continues at coordinate 5,514 of SYAA01000269.1, read as the reverse complement.
CAGCGTCGTCCTCGGCATCTCCTCGGTGGCACCCGCCTATGCGCTCACCGCCACCATCGGAATCCTGGCCACCCAGGCCGGCTCAAAGATGGCGGTGGTGATCATCGCGGGCTTCCTGCCGATGTTCTTCGCCGCCTACGCCTATCGGGAGTTCAACAAGGTTGCCCCGGACTGCGGAACCTCATTCACCTGGACGACCAAGGCATTCGGCCCCTACGTCGGCTGGATCGGTGGCTGGGTGGCCATCCTGGCCACCGCGATCGTGTTGTCCAACCTCGCCGGGGTGGCGGTGGAGTTCTTCTACCAGTTCCTCGGCGACCTCTCCGGAAGTGCGTCAATCGGCGGACTCTGGGAGAACAAGTGGATCAACGTAGCGACCTGCCTGGCATTCCTCGCAGTGGCGACGTGGGTCGCCTACCGGGGCATCACCACCACCGAACGGATTCAGTTCGTTCTGGTCGGATTCCAACTGTTGATCCTGATGGTCTTCGCTGGGCTGGCGGTCGCAAAGTCACGGTCGGTACCAACCGGACTGAGCTTCAGCTGGGACTGGTTCAGCCCGGCCGGCCTGACCCTGTCGGCTTTCATCGCCGGACTGTCCGGTTCGATATTCGCGTTCTGGGGCTGGGATACCTGCCTGACGGTCAACGAGGAGTCCAAAGGCTCGGCGAAGACACCCGGGCGCGCCGCGCTGCTCACGGTGACCTCGATCCTGCTGACCTACCTGATCGTCGCGACAGCGACCCAGATGTATGCCGGCGTCGGCGACCAGGGCGTGGGTCTGGGCAACGAAGAGAATGCCTCCAACGTCTTCGGCGAGTTAGCCGAACCGGTTCTCGGCAGTCCCTGGCATCTGTTGTTGTATCTCGCCGTGCTCGCCTCCAGTATCGCCAGCCTGATCACCACCTTTCTGCCGTCGTCACGCACCATGCTGGGAATGGCGTCCTATCAGGCGCTCCCGCCCCGGTTCGCATCGATTCACCCCCGCTACCTGACGCCGTCTTACGCGACCGTCGCCGCCGGCAGCGTCGCCGGGATTTTCTATGCGGTCATGCACGTGCTGAGCCGCAATGCACTGACCGACACGATTTACGCGCTGGGCATCATGATCTGTTTCTATTACGGACTCACTGCATTCGCCTGCATCTGGTTCTTCCGCCGGGAGTTGTTCGCGAACGTGTCGAGCTTTGTATTCAAGTTGCTGTTTCCGTTGCTCGGCGGCCTCGGCCTGTTCTTCGTTCTGCTGATCACGTTGCGTGATTCGGCGTCGCCCGACTACGGCAGCGGCGCAAGTATTTTCGGTGTGGGCCTGGTCCTGGTGCTCGGCCTCGGACTGATCCTGCTCGGTGTGGTGCTCATGTTCATCTGGCGGGCGAAGGCGCCTGCGTTCTTCCAGGGCGAGACCCTGCACAGGGACACCCCCACCGTGATCCCGGGCTAAGGCACCCGGTTTACCGGCACTCTTATGCCGCGCTGGTTACCCGGTAGACGTCGTAGACGCCTTCGACGGTACGCACCGCGTTGAGCACATGACCGAGGTGTTTCGGGTCGCCCATCTCAAAAGTGAAGCGGCTGATGGCAACCCGGTCATCTGAGGTGGTGACCGAAGCCGAGAGGATGTTCACCCGTTCATCGGCGAGGACGCGCGTCACATCTGAAAGCAGTCGGTGTCGGTCGAGCGCCTCGACCTGGATGGCGACCAGGAATACCGATGTGGGCGACGGTGCCCACACCACCTCGATGATGCGCTCCGACTGCAACTGCAAATCGTCGGCGTTGGTGCAGTCGGTGCGATGCACGCTGACGCCGCCGCCGCGGGTGACGAACCCCATGATGTTGTCGCCCGGGACGGGCGTGCAGCACTTGGCCAGCTTCGTCAGCGTGCCTGGCGCTCCGGGTACCCCTACGCCGGAGTCCTCGGTGCTGCGCTGCCGCACGTGCATGGTGGCCGGGGTGGAGCGTTCGGCAAGTTCATCCTCGGCACCGTCGGCTCCTCCGAGTTGAGCCAGGAGGCGTTGCACGACGTGGCGGGCCGAGACATGACCCTCGCCCACCGCGGTGTACAGCGCCGAGATGTCGCCGTAGCGCAACTCCTGTGCCAGTGCGGACATCGCCTCAGCTGTCACCAGTCGCTGCAGTGGCAGCCCGCCACGACGGACCTCCCGGGTGATCGCATCCTTACCGGTCTCCAGCGCCTCCTCGCGGCGCTCCTTGGCGAACCACTGACGGATCTTCGCCTTGGCCCGAGGTGACACCACGAAGCCCTGCCAGTCCCGGGACGGCCCGGCATTGAGCGCCTTGGAGGTGAAAACCTCTACCACTTCGCCGTTTTCGAGCTTTCGCTCCAGCGCCACCAACCGGCCGTTGACCCGGGCCCCGCTACAGCGGTGTCCCACCTCGGGGTGCACCGCGTAGGCGAAGTCGACCGGCGTCGAACCGGTGGGCAGTGTGACGACGTCACCCTTGGGCGTGAAGACGAAAATTTCCTGCACGGCAAGGTCGTAGCGCAGCGATTCGAGGAACTCGCCGGGGTCGGCGGCCTCGCGTTGCCAGTCGAGCAGTTGGCGCATCCAGGCCATGTCGTCGATCTCGGCCGCCGACTGTGGATGCGGGGCCGCGTTGCGGCCCTTGGCCTCTTTGTAACGCCAGTGCGACGCGATGCCGTACTCCGCGGTGCGGTGCATGTCCCGGGTCCGGATCTGGACCTCAAGGGGCTTGCCCTCCGGCCCGACGACCGTGGTGTGCAGCGACTGGTAGACCCCGAACCGGGGTTGGGCGATGTAGTCCTTGAATCGGCCGGGCATCGGCTGCCACAGCGAATGCACCACGCCCACGGCGGCGTAGCAATCGCGGATCTCGTCGCACAGGATGCGGACTCCGACCAAGTCGTGGATGTCGTCGAAGTCGCGGCCCTTGACGATCATCTTCTGGTAGATCGACCAGTAGTGCTTCGGCCGTCCCTCGACCGCGGCACTGACTTTCATCTCGCCCAGTGCCGTACCGATATCTGAGCGAACCCTGGCCAGATAGGTATCTCGGGACGGTGCGCGATCGGCTACCAGTCGGACTATCTCCTCGTAACGCTTCGGGTGCAGGATCGCGAAAGACAGGTCTTCAAGCTCCCATTTGACCGTCGCCATTCCGAGCCGGTGAGCAAGGGGGGCAATGACTTCCAGTGTTTCGTGTGCCTTCTGTGCCTGCTTCTCGGGAGGCAGGAATCGGATCGTTCGCATGTTGTGCAGCCGGTCGGCAACCTTGATCACCAGTACCCGCGGATCGCGAGCCATCGCGATGATCATCTTGCGGATGGTTTCGCCTTCCGCGGCGCTGCCCAACACCACCTGGTCGAGCTTGGTGACGCCATCGACGAGGTGGGCGACCTCGTCGCCGAAATCGGCGTTCAACGCCTCCAGGGTGTAGCCGGTGTCCTCGACGGTGTCATGCAGCAGTGCAGCCACCAGGGTGGTGGTGTCCATGCCCAGCTCGGCCAGGATGCTTGCCACCGCCAATGGGTGGGTGATGTACGGGTCGCCGGAGCGGCGCGACTGGCTGGCGTGTTTGGCATCTGCCACGCCGTAGGCACGCTGCAGCATCGTCAGATCGGCTTTGGGGTAGATCTCCCGGTGCACCGCGATCAAGGGCTCTAGCACCGGGTTGATGGCGCTGCGTTGCGCGGTCATCCGCCGCGCCAAGCGTGCCCGCACCCGGCGGGACGCGCTGATGGTGGACTTCGGGGTCTCCCCGCGCGATTCGCCCATCTCGGCGACCGGCACCGACGGGAAGCCCGCGCTTCCCGGTTCGTCCGCCATGCTCACCTCCGGTTCCCCGGACTGCTGCGGGGGACGCTGGAAGGATATCGCGCGGGATCGCGGCGAGGTTATCGCGACGTGTCCGGAACTTAGGTCAGAGGAGCCGCAGGCTGTGTGCGGTAACCGGGGCGATCCGGTCGCGTCCGCCGAGGGCCACCAACTCCAGCACCACCGCGGCCGCGGTGACCTGCGCACCCACGGTCGTGAGCAGATCGCGAGTCGCGGCCACTGTCCCGCCGGTGGCCAGCACGTCATCGATGATGGCGACCCGCCGCCCGGCCAGTTCGATGGCGCCGGCGGGGATCTCCAGGGTGGCGGTGCCGTACTCGAGGCTGTAGGTGCGGCTGTGTACCGGCGGCGGAAGTTTTCCGCCCTTGCGGACGGCGAGCACTCCGATGCCCAACCGGTGGGCGACAGCGCCGCCGAGCAGGAAGCCCCGGGCGTCGATACCGGCGATGAGATCCGCTCCCTCGACGATCGCGGCGAGGGCGGCGGTGACCGCGGCGAACCCGCGGTCGTCGGCCAGCACCGGGGTCAGGTCCCGGAACAGCACACCGGGTTCGGGGAAGTCGGGCACGTTGCGGGTCAGCGCGATCAGCAGGTCGGTGACGGACTCGGCAACGGCGCCACCGTCGGGCTTCACGGCGTCACCACCCATCTGTCCATGTTCCAACCGGCGCCCCACTTGGTGGGGTTGGCCTGGACGGCGAACATGCTCTTGGCGGCGATGACGGTGCGCTGCTGCCGATACAGCGGAAGGGTCGGCATGTCGACCCACAGGATGGGCGCGCCGTCGCCGAGCAGGCGAGCCTGTTCCTTGGGGTCGGTGGTGACCGCCAGTGCCGAGATGATGCCGTCGATCTGGGGGTTGGAATAGGCCGGCAGGTTATTGCCGTTGCCGGTGAACAACGTGTAGGCGTCCAGTGCCGAAGATCCGGTCGAACCGCTGCCGGTCGCCCCGCCGGTGCTGGCCAGCAGGGCGTCGATCTGGCCGTCCCGCAGCGCTTGCGGGCCGACCACGTCGGACGACGCATCGACCACGGTGATTCCGGCGGCGCCGCAGGATCTGGTGATGGCGGCGATGGTGGCCGCCAACCGGGGATTGGGCGCACGGTAACCGATCCGAACGTTCAGCGGCTGGCCCTCGAGTGCCGCCCGCGCCGCGTCGGGGTTGCCGGGGTTGTATTGATCGGACAGCGGCCCCGACTCCAGCAGGCTGTAGGCGTCGTCGTTGACCGGGTTGAGCCGGGCGTTGGCCACCGGCTGCCTGGCGTTGGCAGCGATCATGTCCCGCGGCGTGCACTGCGCCACCGCTCGGCGCGCCGGCGGTGCCGCGAGCGGTCCCGCAGCGGCAAAGATGAGTTGTTCGATTCCGCCCGAGGGGATGTCGCTGCGTAGGTAGTCATCCGGCGTTGTCAGGGTGCCGGACGACCCGTCCGCCACATCAACAACCTGCAAGCTGCCGTTGTTGATCCGGTCCTGAACGTCGATGCCGCGCGGCGATACCGTGATCTGCTGGATTGCCGGCGGGGTGCCCCACCAGCGATCGTTGGCGACGAGCGTTACCGCGCCCTCGGGCAGTATCGAGTCGATCTTGAACGGACCCGACGAGGGAAAGCGGGCGAGGTCGCTGTCGACTTTCAGGTCCCAGATGGTGTTCCAGGCCTCGGCAATTCGTGCCACTGCGACTGGATCGCCGCTCTGG
>SYAA01000268.1 GCA_005789055.1 Actinomycetota bacterium | reverse complement strand
GCAAATTCCAACATTATGCCGTCTGGGTCATAGAAGTAGAACGAGCGGATGTAGACCCCGGGATGCAGCGTTTCGGCAACCTGCGACTCGCTCTCGTCGTGGTTGAGCACCGGCCCGACTTCCACCCCCTTGTCGATCAGACGCTGCCGGTATTCGTCGAAGCGTTCCGGAGGGACATGGAACGCCAGATGGTTCATTGAGCCGACCGCGGTGATGATGTCACCGAGGCCGGGAAGCGCCACCGGGGTGGTCTCGCCGGTTTCGCCGTCGGGGGCGTCGGTGAACCAGAAGAATCCGACGCAGTCGCCGTTTCCGGCGTCGAAGAAAAAGTGCTGCCCCATGCCGTCGGGCAGGTCCAGCGACTTGACTAGCGGCATGCCCAGTACGCCGGAGTAGAAGTCGACCGTGCGCGTCATGTCCGAGCACACCAGTGCGACATGGTTGATACCGCCAAGTGCGAACTCGGAGTTGACGGCGTTCGGTCGGACCATCGTAATCTCCTGCCGGATCGTGGCTCTGTTCAATTAGCGTCAATTAGCGCGGTCTGCGGGTTCGGGTTGTATCCGCCCGTGGGAGTGATGACGGGTGAACATCGCGTCCTCCGACTAGGGGACGGTACGGCGCCTGACTGCCCACGGTGGCTGCGAGTTCCCCAACCAGCGGCGCCTATCGTAGCGCTGTGTCACCGACCGCAGAGCTGCTCGCCCTGCTGTTGGCGGGTGTGGGTCTGGCGTTCGCCAATACGCTGGCGTCCGCCGGTCCGGCGCTGTCTTTGCCGGTGCTGCTGGCCTTAGGACTTGGTCCGCAACTGGCCAATGGAACCAACCGGGTGGCAGTACTGGCCGGGGCGGTGGCGGCGCTCGTTTTGTTCATCAGATCCGACCGGATCCAGTGGCCGATCGTCACACCGTTGATGATCGTCGCGGCCCCGGGCGCCGCAATCGGTGCGGCGATCTCAAACGTCGTCTCACCGACGAATCTGCATCTGGCGATCGTGGGCGCGCTACTGGTGGCGGTGGCACTGCTCGCCATCCGCCCTGCGCGCTGGTTGACGACCCCGGACTGCACGCCGCGAGTCGGCTTCGTGTAGTTGCTGCTGATCTTTCTGATCAGCACCTGGGCTGGGTTCATCGTCCTAGACGGTATGACTTATCTGCTGATTGCGCTGGTACTTTCGGTCGGGCTCGACGTGATCTCCGCCAATGCGGCCAAGGCCGCCATCGCCGTGGTCATCGCCTCGGTCTCGCTTGTGATTCTTGCCGCCGACGGCGACGTGAATTGGGCTGCGGCGGCACCGCTGTCCACCGGTGCGGTGCTCGGTGGCCTTTTGGCCGCCCGGCTGTCGCTGAAGCCCGCCATTGCGCGCTGGATCTACCGGCTGATGGTCCTCATCATCGTCGGGGAGCTCGTCCAGCTGATGCTCGCCGGATTGCGCCTGTGAGCGGGTCAGCCGCTGTCTCTAGCGTCATCCCAGAACGCGCACAGGGCCTGCAGGTATTGATCCGGCGCCTCGAAGAACGGCATGTGCGAACACCCGGGGAAGAAGGCCAGTGTGGCATCGGGAAGCCGGTCGCGGGCTCTCGCGGCGAGTTCGGGAACGATGTAATCATGCTCGCCGTGGACCAGCAGCACCGGGGTGTCGATGGTTTCCAGGGCGTCCATCCGGTCCCAGTCGCGCAGCGTTCCGGTGCACTGGAAGAAGTAGGGACCGAACATCCGGGCGAAGACCTCCTCGCCCAGGTTCTGCATGCACCAACTCAGTGACTCCGGCCAGGGGTGCAGGCGGCATACGTGGCGGTACATCAGCAGGGTGACAGCAGCCTGGTATTCGGGGTGGTCGGTCGTGCCCTCGGCCTCGTGGCGGGCCATCATCGTGACGGTCTCCTCGCCCAATGCCAGCTTCTTCCGGTCGAATCCGCGTTGCATGCCGGCCAGATCGAAAGCGGTGTCGGCGGCAACGAAGGTCCGTACCCGGTCGGGGTGGTGCAATAGGTATTCCAGGCCGAGGACCCCGCCCCAGGACTGGCCCAGCAGATCGAATTCGTCGAGTCCCAACGAGGCCCGCACGGTCTCCAACTCGGTGACGAACCGGTCGAGCCTCCACAGTGAAGTGTCGGCGGGATGGTCGGATTCCCCGCAGCCCAACTGATCCCAGGTCACCAACCTCAGGCCGCGATCAACAAGGGCCTCGTGGCTGTCCCGGAGATAGCGGGACGGGCACCCCGGACCGCCGTGGACCAGCAAAACGGTGCGCGGGCCCGCGCCGAGGGTATAGGTCATCACCCGGTGTCCGTCGACGTCGACGGCTCGGCGCGCCCATTCCCTGCTCATCCGCGCAGCGCCTTGATTTTGGCCCCCCAGCCTGAGCGCAGGTACAGGACCCCGAGCAGGATCGACAGGTAGGACGCGCCCATCACCGCCCAGGCGAACGGCAACAGAAGCGGCTGGCCGTAGAGCGTCAGGCCGTCGAATGCCCCTGGTGCGACGGCGAATCCGGTTCCCATGATCACCCCGCCGACAAAGCACCGGATCACCCGGGGTGCCAGCGGGCCGATTAGTTTGGCGCCCTTCATCGTGCGTCCGGCGACGACCGCGCCGGCCAGTAGTGCGACCAGTAGCGCCACCCTTTCGACCGCCAGATCCTCGATGCCACGGGAGACATCGCCCAGCAGGTCGGTGTAGGCCCACGGGCCGAACAATTGCACCAGCACAGCGAACAGCAGGGCGATGATGAAGGTCGCCGTTCGCGGATCCCAGGCGTGCCGCAGGAAGTCGCGGACACTTTCATGCCGACCGGTGGCCAGCCGACGTATTGTCAACGCCGCCACGACACCCAGGCCGATCAGGGCCAGCACCGGGTAATCCAGAGACGTCACGGTCGGCACCGACTTGACGTGGGCGGTGGTCAAGCGGCCGAAGAGGTGCGGGGCGATCACGCACCCCAGATAGAACCCCAGCAGTGTCAGTCCGAAGGTGTACTCCCCAGAACCGATCCGGGCGATCGTTCCGGTGGTGCACGCGCCGTTGACGACCGCACCGATGCCGAGTAGCAGGCCGCCGACCACCGACCATGCGGTGACCGGTACCACCTGGGCCGTCGGCCGCATCCCAGTCGCCAACGCCAGCAGGGCCAGCCCGCCGGCCACCCAGAACCACGCGTACACGATGGCCAGCAATCTGTCCCAGGATCGTCGGTGCACCACGTCGTCGAACGCGACCACGGTGCAGGTGTTGCCGCGTTGGATAGCCACGCCCATGATGAACACCAGCACGAAGGAGACCAGAAGCGTGACGGGCATCGCCGGACTGTAGCGCGTCCTTCCAATCGGCGGGCTCGCCGCCGGTGGTGGTGCCGCGACGGTCCGTGCGGCAGGCCCATCACTGACCCGCAGCCGGAGCGAGGATCGTCAAATGCCGTCACCGTCACAGGAACCGGACAGCGCCGAGGCACTGCCGCAGCGAACCCTCCCGCTGTGGGTGGCGGTGGCGCTGTCGGTAGCGACCGTCGGTCCTTCCCTGGCGATGGCGGGAAACGGTCAGGGACTGGTGGGCACGGTCGGCAAGGCCATTCCACTGGTCTTCGTGATCGGACTTGTCGGAGTTTCGCTGGTCGGCTACAGCTTTGTGCGACTCACCCGGCACATCAGCAACGCCGGGTCGGCCTACGCACTGGTGGGCGCAACGGTCGGCCCGCGGGCAGGCTTCTTCTCCGGTTTCGCCATGCTCGGTGCTTACGTGGGTTTTTCGATCGCTACGCTCGCACTCTCAGCGGCATTCGCCAACTCGTTTCTCGCCGAGTTGCAGCGTGGCGCCGCCGACCCGTACCAGTTGCCTTGGCTGGTCCCGGTAGTGATCGCGGCCGCGGCAGCGTTGGCGTTGACGGGACGCGATGCACGCCTGCTGGCCAAGATCCTGCTGGGCATCGAGGGCTTCGGCATCGTGGCCATGGTGGTGCTTGCAACGGTGATCTTCACCGGTGGCGGTGCCCGGCCGACCGGCGTCGACTGGAGTACCTTCTCGGCCTCCGGGGTATCGACGTCGGCGATCCTCGGCGGGGTGGTTGCGGCGTTCCTGTGCTGGGCGGGGTTTGAGGCATGCGCCTCGATGGGGGAGGAGACCGCCGATCCGCAGCGCAACATCCCCCGGGCGATCACCGGCACCCTGGTGCTCACCGGTGTGCTGTTCGTTGTGGTGATGTTCGCCCAGACGATCGGGTTCGGCACCGACAAGCCCGGCCTGGCGGCCTTCGAGCGCTCAGCGAACACCCTTGGTGAACTCGCCGACACCTACATCGGACGGTGGTTCAGCCTGCTGGTGATCCTCACCACCACGGTCGGGGCGTTCGGCTGTCACATGGCCACCGCCGCCACCTCGGGCCGAATGCTCTTCGCCTTCGGCCGCGACGGATTCGGCCCCAAAGCGTTGTCCCACATCGACCCTGCCACCGGTTCGCCGCGCCGGGCCACCTGGCTGGTCGTCGTGGGCGCGTTGGCGGTGAACGCGCTGTGCGCAGCAACCGGATGGCCGACGGCCACCACCGGTGACCGGGCCATCGACACCTACTTCCTGTTCGCCGTCGCCGGGTCGGTGTGTCTGATGTTGTGCTATCTGCTGGTTGAAATCGCCGCCGCGTGGTTCGTCGGGGCGCCGAGGTTCGCTGCGATTCACGACGGATCTGCCCGGCTGACGGGTGTGCTGCTGCCCGCTGTCGGCGCGCTGGTGATCATTCTGGTGCTGTGGTTCAGTGTCAAGGACTCAGTCGGGTGGCTGGCCCCGCCACTGCTCGGGTTGTACTGGTGCGCCGCGGGACTGGCGATCGCCGTCGCGGCGTCCACGACCGCGCGGAGGGTCGGCGCCGAACTCTCGGCCGAACTGCAACCGCAGCGCCCGAGGGCGCTCGGCGAGGCCCGGCGCTAGGGTCAACCGATGAGCGACAACCAGATGCTGGTCCTCAACCGCGCCGACCTGGAAAGCCTCGGTCTGACCTGGACCGAGATCATCGACGTTCTCGACGATGCGTTCAAGCAGAAGGCCCGGGGACTGGTGCAGAACCCGCCCAAACCGAAGGTCACCTCCCGGGAAGACTCCTTCATCCATGCGATGCCGGCCTACCTTGGCGGTTCGGACCGTGTCGGGTTGAAGTGGGTGGCGGGCTACGAGCAGAACAACGCCAAGGGCCTGCCGTACATCTATGGCGTCATGATCATGAACGACGCCGAGACTGGTCGGCCGATCGCGTTGCTCGACGGCGGGTGGATCACTGAGATGCGCACCCCCGGGGTCTCCGGGGTGACCATGCGGCACGTGCCCGGTGTGCCGCGACACCTGGCGATCGTCGGTTGCGGCCTGCAGGGGCACCGGCATCTGGAAGTAGCCCTGGAGGTGCATCCCGGTCTGACCCACGTGACGGCCTATGACCGCAACGAAGGCCGGGCCCGGGAGTTGCTCGCACTGGCCGGGGACCGGGTCACCCGTGCCGCCTCATCGCCCACCGACGCGGTAGCCGGTGCGGATCTGGTCATCACCACCATCACCGTCCCACTGGATCCGAAGTTGGACTGCGCCAACACCGATCCGAATGCGCTGCTGTTACCGGTGGACTACGACGACGCGTTGGCGCAGGCCGCCTTCGACGACGCCGTCGTCTACTGCGTCGACGACCTCGGCCAGTACGGCTCGGTCGCCGATTCGGTGTACTTTTTCGGACTGCCCGCACCCGACACCCATCTGGCCGCGGTGGTGGCCGGCGAATACGACGTTCCGGCGACCGGGCGGCGGATGTTCCTGAATATGGGTATCGCCATGGACGACGTGGCGCTGAGTTCGCTGATCCTTGACCGCGCCGGTAATTCCGGCGCGGGTCGCTATATTGAGTTCCCATGATCGAGATCAGCAATCGCAGCCCACGGCCCGTCTCCTGGACGCGGGCCGCAGTGGCTGCGGCGGGAGTCGGCGCGGCCCTGGCCCTCGCGCCCGGGATCGCCGCCGCGTCACCGGGTGAAGAGTCCGGGGCCGAACGAGGCGCGGTGAGTGGCGGAACGGCCGACTCCGCGTCCGCCACGCACAAAGCAACCGCACGGGCCAAGCCAGAACGTGCCCGCGGAGCGTCGCAGCGCACCGTGAATAGGCCGGCGGTCAACCCCCTCGCCGCCCGTCCGGCGGCGACGCAGTCCCGGAATCCGCAGCCTGCGGCGGCGAGCAGGCGGGTCACAGCGAGGGCCGCTCAACCGGAGTCGTCAGTCGCCGCGCCCGTTGCCGCGCCCGTCAGCGCCGCGACGCAGGTCCCGACAGTTCAGGTCCCGACAGCTCAGGCGACCGGCTCATCGGCAGCCGCGGGCTTCAACTTGCCCATGGGCCCACTGCGCGCGGCCATCCTCGCCACGCAGGCCTTCATCTACGGCTATCCGCTGCTGGAGTTCGAGCGCGCCCGCGCCGAAGTGGAAGAGCTGAATACCATCTACTCGCTCACCAGCTTCGCCAACCCCGACGTCGCCCCGGTCTGGCAAGCGATCGGCGGTGGCAAGCGGCCCAACACCGACACCTTCTACTCGCTGGCGTATTTGGATCTCAGCGAAGGCCCGGTCGTGCTCTCCATTCCGGACATGGGTGATCGCTACTTCAGCTTCCAGCTGACCGAGCCGTACATCAGTGTCGCTGACTACATCGGTTCCCGCACCACCGGATCCGGGCCGGGCAGGTATGCGATCACGTGGACCGGCGGACCCGCGGTCGATGTGCCCGACGACGTCGAGGTCGTGGAAGTCCCCTACGCCAGCATGATGATGCTCGGACGAACCCTCGCCGGCGACGAGGCCGATCAGGCGATCGCAATCGCGCTCATGCGGCAGTACACGCTGACACCAACCGGTCAGCCGAATGAACCCCCATTCTTCGTCCCCGCGTCGCGCAACGGTGTCGACATTCTCACCACCATCAGCAACGCGATGGTGGCGAACCCGG
>SYAA01000032.1 GCA_005789055.1 Actinomycetota bacterium | reverse complement strand
TCGACGTGCTGATCAACACCGCCGGCGTGGGCACCGCCGTGCCGGCGACCCGGGAGACCGCCGAGGAGTTCCGCTCGGTCGTCGACGTCAACCTGGGCGGCTCCTATTGGATGGCACAGGCGTGTGGGCGGGTGATGGGGCCGGGCAGTTCGGTCATCAACATCGCCAGCATCCTCGGCCTCACCACGGCCGGACTGCCGCAGGCCGCATACAGCGCCTCCAAGGCGGCCGTGATCGGGCTGACCCGCGACCTGGCCCAGCAGTGGAGTGGCCGCAAGGGGATTCGCGTCAACGCGCTGGCACCGGGATTCTTCGCCAGCGAGATGACCGACGAACTCAAGCCCGGCTACCTGGACAGCCTGATGCCGCGGATCGTGATGGGCCGGTTGGGTGATTCGGCTGAACTGGCCGCGACGGCGGTGTGGCTGGCCTCCCCGGCCGGCGGGTCCGTCACCGGGCAGACGATCGTCGTCGACGGCGGACTGACGATCAGCTGAATTCCGGGGTTCGGGTTCTTTACCCGCCGGCCAGTGCCACCACGCTCGTGTGCGAACTGGATCCCGCGCTGTTCTGTGGTGGCGGCTCTCGCCCTGGCTCTATCCGGGTGCGGACCGTCGGCTGATAGGGACGGGAGCGGTACCGCGGCGAGCGACTCCGAGTTTCGCCGGCTCGGCCGCGCCGATCCCCCCACCTGGCGAGCGTCGCCCGGGTAGGGTCGACCGCTACATGTCTACCCAGAGTTTCGACCACCCCTTCTTCGCGAGGGTGTGGACGATGAAGTCCGCACGAGAGTCCCATGCCCTGAGCGACCTGAGGCGGGAAAACCTCGCCGGACTCTCTGGCCGGGTGCTCGAGGTGGGAGCCGGCACGGGGACGAATTTCGGCTTTTACCCCGATACGGTGCGCGAGGTGATTGCGTTGGAACCCGAACCCCGCCTGTTCGCCAAAGCCAAGCATGCGGCCACCTCGGCAGCCGTACCGGTGACTATGGTCCCGTCCGCGATCGAGGACCTTTCTGCCGCAGAGCCTTTCGACGCCGTCGTGTGCGCGATGGTTCTGTGTTCGGTCGCCGACCTGGCACATGCTTTGTCGCAGATTAAGTCCGTGCTCAAGCACGGCGGCGAGTTGCGCTTTTTGGAACACGTTGCGAGTGCGGGGTGGCCTGGGCGGCTGCAGCGATTGGCCGACGCCACCGTGTGGCCACGGCTGTCCGGCAACTGCCACACCCACCGCGATACCGAACGGGCGCTTGTCGAGGCTGGTTTCCGTATCGGCGCCACCCGCCACGAGTGGGTGCCGATACCGACGCCCTTGCCGACGTGGGTACCGGCCCCGTCGTCGGAGTTCGTCGTGGGCTCGGCGACCAAGACCGATTAGTTGATCAGCTCAATCCCGCGGACAAGGCCGGCCGCGCGCGACGGCGCTCCGGGGCCTTAAGCGCGCGCCGAATTCCTAGCTGCCGGGGAATTCCTTGAGGTCTAGCGTGGGTGGATGGGTTTGTTCAGCCATGAGGAGTTCCGCGACCCGGCCGACGGCGAGGGCGGCGGCGCTGGTGGTGGGCTTGTTGAGAGGGCTCGCCGTGCAGAGATGGACGAGTACGGGGTCGATGCACCTGAGGTGGTGGGTCCAGGGTTGCCACCTGAGGATGGTTCGTGCGGTCAGTTCGCCGTGCAGTTCCACGTGACGACGTCAATGCTGATCGGGCTGAAACGCATTGCTGATGCCCGCGGGGTGAGCGTGCCGGAGGTGTGTCGGCAGGTGATCGGTGTGTTCATAGCCCAGCAGGAGGGCGACCTCGGTGCGTTACTCGCCGCTGAGGCGGAGGTCACCGATTATCGGCCCAGCTTGGGTCAGCCGTAGTTGCGATCCCTGCCCGTGGCTTTTCGAGGGAAGGGCGCGTCTGGGGCCAGGCCGGCGTATCGGCGTCCTGGTGAGAGAGGCAACTCATGAAGGGACTGCCAAGGATCAGCCGAAGGTGAGATGTACGGGGTGATGAGTGCGCCCGAAGGGATTCGAACCCCTAACCTTCTGACATATTCGACCGTATCCAAGCGTCCATGTGAGTCCGATGGAATACGGCTCTACCACGCCATTCGGCCGTGTCGTGCGTTCTCGATATGAGTCAGTCTCGGCGAATCCACGGACGTTTGTATCGGGAAGGTAGCGGATCCAAGTGCCGGATCGGGCACGGGGCGGTGCGCCGGAGGCAGACCCCCACGCGATCAGGCGATGCGTTCAATCGTCCCGAGTTCAACCGCCAGCTTGTCCCGGGCGATTTCGGCGTCATACCGGGCCTGCATGTTGATGAAGAACATGTCGCTGAGCCCCAGCGCACGCGACAGTCGCAGCGCAGTGTCAGCCGTGATCGCCCGTTTCCCGTGCACGATTTCGTTGATACGGCGGGGTGGCACGTCGATAGCCTTGGCGATCCGGTATTGGGTGATGCCCATCGGCTCGAGGAACTCCGTCATCAAGATCTCCCCGGGATGGGTGGGTGCGAAGTCAGCCATGTCCCTGCCCTTTCTAGTTCTAGTGGTAGTCAACGAACTCGACGTTCGACGCACCGCCGGCGCTCCAGGTGAAACAGATTCGCCATTGGTCGTTCACCCGCACGCTGTACTGACCGGCGCGGTCCCCGCTCAGCTTCTCCAGCCGATTGCCGGGCGGCACACGCAGATCGTTGATAGTTCCGGCAGCATCGATCAGGATCAGCTTGTTGTACACGAGTCTGCTGAGTTCCGGACTGATCCTCTTGACGTAACGACGCTGCCAGATCGCCTCAGTGTCCTTACCCCGGAACGAGCGGATCACCTGCCAACAATAACGTCAGCCGTTAGTAACGTCAACCGTTACTAAGCCCATTAACTGGGTGGCCTGCCCTGCGCTACGAGCAGGTCGCCTTCCGTCGACCCATTCTCCCACGGCGAAGCAGATCTGCTCGAGGCTCCTGGCACGGGCGACACCGATTTGGCAGATCGAGCACGAACTCAATCATCGCCGCCGGAAGGTTCTCCGGGGGCCGGCCACTGACAGCAGCTGAAAGTAGCGGGTTTCGAGAAACCAACTCATAACGAGCGATGCATTTCCGCTGGTAGTGAGTGCGCCCGAAGGGATTCGAACCCCTAACCTTCTG
>SYAA01000267.1 GCA_005789055.1 Actinomycetota bacterium | reverse complement strand
GGCAAGGGCGCCGACGGCGGTAACGGCGGCAATGGCCTGGCCGGCACGACGAGTACCACCGCGGGTGTCGCGGGCCAGGCCGGTGGTTCCGGCGGCGATGCCGGTGACGGCGGCAACGGCGGTAACGGTGGCACGGCTGGTGCCGGTGGCGGCTCAGCACTGGCCGGAACTGACGGTAGCGGCGGCAACGGCGGTAATGCCGGCACCGCAGGCAACGGCACCAACGGCGGCAACGGCTACAACGGCCTGAGCGCTCTGACCGCCACTGGAACTCCTGCGGAGGTCGGTACCAACGGTGGCACCGGCGGCAACGGTGGCAACGGCGGCAACGGCGGTACGGCCGGACTCAAGGGTGGCGCCACCGGGACCGACGGCACCCAGGGCAACGCCACCAACGGCGGCAATGCCGGAAGCGGCGGGCTCGGCGGCAACGGTGGCAACGGCTTCAGCAGCAACATCCCGGGTTCCACCACGGCCGTCCGCATCGGTGCGGCCGCAGGCAACGGCGGCAACGCCGGCGTCGAGGGCAAGGCCGGCACCGGAGCGAACGTGACCACAGCCGGTTCCTTCGGCAACGGCGGTAACGGCGGTAATGGCGGCAATGCCGGCGCCGTGACCGGCGGTTCCAGTGGCAAGGGCGGCGCCGGCGGTAACGGCGGTAACGGCGGCACGGCGACCGGCGGCACTGCCGGTAACGGCGGTACCGGCGGCTACGGCGGTAACGGCGCAGCCGGTGCTATCGGCACCACTCAGGGCGGCCCCATTGGCGGCCAGGGCGGCCCGGGCGGCAGCGGCGGCATCGGCGGTAACGGCGGTAACGGTGGCTCGGCCACTACCGGCATTGCGGGTGACGGCGGCAACGCCGGCAAGGGTGGTTCGGGTGCCATCGGCGGTGCAGGCGAGAGCCCACTCACCGCCGGAGTTACCGGTGGCCTTGGCGGTAACGGTGGGAAGGGTGCCGCGGGCGGTAAGGGCGGCACCGGCGGCAGCACCACTGGCGGCACGAATGGTAGCGGCGGCGATGGCGGCGACGGTGGCGACGCCGGGGCTGGTGGCGCCGGCGGCAGCGGCGTCAATGGCACCGCCGCATCGCCTAATGGCACGGCCGGCGGCGCGGGCGGCAACGCGGGCACCGCTGGTGCCGGTGGTGCACTCGGAGCGAAGGGCACCGGCGGCACTGGCGGCACCAACGGCACCGCTGGCACGGCCGGATCGAACCTGGCCAACGGTGGCAAGGGCGGCAGCGGCGGTGCAGGTTTCGCCTCCTTGACAGCCGGGGTTGTCGGCGGTGACGGCGGCGCGGGTGGCGCAGGCGGCACCACCGTCGGAGGCACGGCCGGCGAGGGTGGTAACGGCGGGGCCGGCGGGGCAGGTTTCGCCGGCGCTAGCGGCACCTCCGGTATTGAAGCCAATGGGGGTAACGGCACCGCGGGCGGCAAGGGTGGTAAGGGCGGCGCCGGTGGTAGTGCCCTGGCGGCTACCGGTAACGGCGCAAACGGTGGCGCCGGCGGGGCCGGCGGCAAGGGCGGCGGCGGCGGTAACGGCGGATCCGGGACGAATGCCAGCAATGGCAATCAGGCCACCGTTGGCGGTGACGGCGGCGCAGGCGCCAACGGCGGCGCAGGCGGTGATGGCGGCCTCGGCGGCAACGGTGGAGCATCGGGCACCAACGGTGATGGCGGCGGCGGCGGCGGCGGTGGGGCGGCAGGTGACGGTGGAGTCGGCGGAACCGGCGGCAACGGCGACAGCACCAACGTCAACGGTGCGGCCGGCGGCAGCGGTGGGCTCGGCGGCAACGCGGGTGCGGGCGGCAGCGGCGCTAGTGCGGGAACTGGTGGCACCGGTGGCAGCACCGGGACCGGAGGCGACGCGGGCGCCGCAGGTGCTGGCGGCGTCGGCGGCAAGGGCGGTGTCGGCGGCACCGGCGTGACCGCCGGCGCGGTGTTCACCCCGAGCACTGCCAACCAGGCCGTCTCCGGTCTACAGATCCGGCGCTTCTCCGCCACCGACGTCCTGCTGGTATCGGTGTCCATCCCGAACGCTCCGTCCGGGACGACGTTCAAGTTCACCAACGTGAACGGCCTGACGCCGAGTTTCGGCTTCACTTTCAGCGACACAATGACGTCGATCAACTTCACCGGAACGAAGACCGACGTCAACACTGCGCTGGCCTCGATGCAACTGTCGACCGACGCGGCTCAGGGCGCGTTCAACTTCGACATCACGTCGTCGATCAACACCGGTACGAACGTCTACTACAACACGGTCACCAACAGCTATTACCAGTACATCTCTGCCCCGAACATCACCTGGACCGCCGCACGTGCGGCGGCCCAGACCAGGACGCTTAACGGTGCGACGGGCTATCTGCCGAACATCCCCACCGACCAGGAGAACGAGTTCATCAAGAACAATGTCAACGCGGCCAACATCTGGATCGGAGCCTCCGATGCGGCAGTTGAGGGGGTCTGGAGGTGGATGGACGGACCGGAAGCCGGTATTCAGTTCTGGCAGGGCGGCACACCCGCACAGGGCGGTGTCGTCACGGGGCCGTTCAACTACGCCGCCTGGGCCGTTAATCAGCCGGACAACGCCGGAAGAGCGGAGCACTACGGGTCCACCAACTTCAGGAACACGCGTGGTGCGTGGAATGACCTCCCGCTCAGTGGTGCCGGCATCGTCAGCGGCTATCTCGTCGAGTACTCCGAGCCCGCCGGCGGTTGGACCGGGGTGCAGCAAGAGTCCACCACCGCCTACGTGGGTAGCGCCAAGGGCGGTATCGGCGGGGCCGGCGGCGTCGGCGGTCTCGGTGGCGACGGTGCGGCCGGTGGCGCCAACGGCGGTACCGCCAGCGCTGGTGGCGACGGCGGTGTCGGCGGTGTCGGCGGCGTCGGCGGAACCGGCGGGTCAGGCGACGGTGGTACGGGTGGCCAGGGTGGCACCGGTGGCGGAGGCGGAACCAGTGGCACCAGCAAGGCCGGCACCGCGGGATCGCCAGGCGATCCTGGAGCCAATGCCACCGGCACTGCCGGTGGTGCCGGAGGGGCCGGCGGCACTGCGGGTACGGGAGGCATCATCTAGCCGGATCCAGAAGAAGCGCCCCAGCGGAGCGTAGATTTCTCGCGTGCGAACAGAGAACATCAACCATGCATTCCTCGATGGCGTGCTCGATGGTAGTCACGAGGACGTCTACTACCACTTCGGGGTGGCGTCGTCAGATCCGTTGCTGACTAAACTGCGCGATGTCGAATCCGTCATCATGGCCGGATCTGGTTCGCGCATCGTGGAATTCGCGCAGCGCTGGAGCGAACTCAACGGCGGTACGGAGATCGTCGCCTTCCCCAAAGAGGACCGTTTCGTCACCCGCTACACCGCCGGGGTGCTGTTCGCCTCACACGGTATGGGTATGCCGAGTGCCTCGATCGCACTGCAGGAACTCATGCGCATGGTGTTCTTCCTCAAGCGCGGCGATCTGGACGCCATGGATGAGGTGTTCTGGTGCCGGGTGGGCACCAGTGGGGGAGTCGGGCTTCCCGTCGGCACCGTCGTTGTCACCTCCGAGGGATTGATGGCCGATCTGCGGCCCTTCCGTCTACTCAACGGCGGCACCGGCGAGTACTGGTTCGACGGGCACTTTCCGGGCGCGACTGCGCAGGCGATCATCGCGGCCAACGAATATGCTGATTTCGACATCATCTCGGGCAAGACCGTCGCCGGTAACGAGTTCTTTCTCGAGCAGTTCCGCCTTGATGGCGCACTCTGTTTGGAGACTCCGGAGACCAAGATGGGGTGGCTGCGGTGGCTGCACGACAATGGTGTGGTCAATATCGAGATGGAGGGCGCGATGATCGCCGGCTATCTCAATCATTGGGGCTTCTCGAAATTCGCGATGATCTGCGCCACGATATTCAACCGCCTCGAGAGTGATCAGATGACGTCCACCCCGGCGCAGTTGCACAAGTTCAGCGAAGACTCCGGCGTGGCACTGTTCAACTATCTGGCGGCCAGCCTGCTCGGCGCCTGAGCCCACCACCCCATCCGAGGAGAACCACGTGACCGACCACGCCGCACTGTTCACTCGCGCGAACACCGCCGTCATCGACTCCCTGGGCCCGGCTCCCGACAACGTTGACATCCCGCCCGTGCTGCGCACCGCCAAGACTCTCGCCGGCCGCATCGATCACACCCTACTTAAGCCCGACGCCACCTTGAGAGCCATCGAGAAGCTCTGCGACGAGGCCAGAGAGCACGGGTTCGCCGCGGTGTGCGTCAACACCCGGTGGGTGCCAACGGCGGTCGCACGACTGGCTGGATCCGATGTCATGGTGTGCACGGTGGTGGGTTTCCCGCTCGGGGCGATGACGCGCCTTGCCAAGGCCGAGGAGGCCCGCATCACGGTGGCCGAAGGCGCCGACGAGGCCGACATGGTGCTCGACATCGGCGGTCTGCTCTCCGGTGACCTTGCCGCGGTGTACGACGACATCCTCGGCGTGGTGGGTGCGGCCCGGCCAGTTCCGGTAAAAGTGATCCTGGAGACCAGCATGCTCACCGACGAGCAGAAAGCGATTGCGTGCCTGATCGTCGCGCGCACCGGTGCGGCCTATGTAAAGACCTCCACCGGTTTCGGCGGCGGTGGCGCAACGGTCGATGACATCGCGCTGATGCGGCACATGGTGGGGGATCGGTTGGGTGTCAAGGCATCTGGCGCGATCCGTAACCATCGCGACGCGGAGAAGGTGCTGCACGCCGGTGCCGACCGGATCGGTGCCTCGTCGTCGATCGCCCTCGTCAGCGGTGGCGACGTCGGCGCCAGCAGTTACTGAACCGTGGCACTCATCGACACCGCTCGTGCCTGGCTGGCCGAGGATCCTGACCCTGCGACGGCCGCTGAACTCGAGGCATTGATCACGCTCGCCGAAGCGGGGGATACCGACGCCGCCGACGAACTCGCTGACGCGTTCGATGGCACCCTGCAGTTCGGCACCGCCGGATTGCGAGGACGCTTGGGCCCGGGCAGTAACCGGATGAACCGGATCGTGGTGGCGCGGGCGGCCGCTGGACTCGCGGCCTATCTCGTTGCGCACGGCGGCACCTCTGTGGTGATCGGTTACGACGCCCGCCGCAACTCCGAGGTTTTCGCCCGAGACACCGCCGCCGTGATGTCCGGTGCCGGTATCACAGCGATGCTTTTGCCCTCCGCACTGCCCACCCCGGTGCTGGCATTCGCCATCCGTCATCTCGGCTGCGACGCCGGTGTCATGGTGACCGCCTCACACAACCCGCCCGATGACAACGGCTACAAGGTTTATCTGGATGACGGCAGCCAGATCGTCCCCCCTGCCGATGCCGAAATTGCCGCCTATATCGCCGCAGTGGGACCGTTGGCATCCATCCCGCAGTCCGACGATTTCCAGACCCTCGACGGCGTGGTACTGGATTCCTATGTGGCGCGGGCAGTTTCGCTACTCGGCGATGGTCCGCGGGATGTGTCAGCGGTCTACACCGCCATGCACGGCGTCGGCGGTGAGGTGTTCATGCGTGCGGTGGAAGGTGCCGATTTCCCGGCCCCGATCAAGGTCGCCAAACAGTTCGCCCCGGACTCCCGATTCCCGACGGTGAACTTCCCCAACCCCGAAGAACCCGGCGCCATGGATCTGGCACTTGCCGAGGCCCGCACCCAGGGAGCCGATGTGATCATCGCCAACGACCCCGATGCCGACCGGTGCGCGATCGGGATTCGGGCGGCCGAGGACTACCGGATGCTCACCGGTGACGAGGTGGGTGCCCTGCTGGCGTGGTGGATCGTCGAGCGGGGACGTCGGGCCGGCAATCCTGCCGGGGGTGTCTACGCCCAGTCGATCGTCTCGTGCACTCTGCTGGAACGCATCGCGGCCGATGCCGGACTTGGCTACGCCGCCACGCTGACCGGGTTCAAGTGGATTTCCAAGGTGCCGGACCTGAGGTTCGGCTACGAGGAGGCACTGGGTTACTGCTGCGACCCCGAGGCCGTCAACGACAAGGACGGCATCACCGCCTCGCTGCTGATGCTGGAGCTGGTCGCCGCACTCAAGGCCGAGGGCAGGGGAGTCCCGGATGTGCTCGACGATCTGGCCCGCACGTTCGGGGTGTATGCGACAAGTCAACTGTCGGTTCGGGTTTCGGATACAACTCTGATCGACGATGCGATGGCGCACCTTCGCGCCGACCTGCCCACCTCACTCGGTGGCCGCGATGTGGTGCGCATGGATGATCTGGAGAACGGTGTCGATGGTCTGCCACCCACCGATGGCCTGCGCTTCACCCTGCCCGACGCTCGGGTGATCATCCGGCCCAGCGGTACCGAACCCAAACTCAAGTGTTACTTGCAGGTCGTGGTCCCGGTGACGGTCGATATCCTCGGAGCCCGTGCGACCGCACAAACCGAACTCGACGCACTCCGGGCCAGCGTCGCCGAGGCTCTGGCGTCGTAGCCCGCGTGACCCGCTTACGGCTTCGGTTGGCTAGCGGAGATAATCCTCATGTGAATAAGAAAATGGCTGCAACTCTGGTGGCGGCAGTGTCTATCACTGCAACGCCGTTTCTGATCGCCCCGTCGGCCCAGGCTGAGGTCTGCGGCGACGTGGGCTTCTACGTTCGGGTCGGTGGCTGCACCGATCTCGCCGGCGACGCCGTGGATGCCGCCGTCATCGGTGCGGCTGTGGATCGTCCCGTCGGCTGGGGTCCGTTGCCACCGGGCGCGCTCCCGTACCCCGCCTTCCACGGAGAGGCGCCGTGCTTCCTGCCCAACGGCCAGCCCTACTACACCCCCGGCACGGAGCCCTGTTTCCCGGTCTAGGCGGGTATTCCGGCAGGTGATGCCTGCTTCCCGGCCACCGACTCCCACAGAGACAGGGCGGCGATCCCGCGAGACCTGCCGTGTTGCCGATCGGGTATCACGTTAGGCTACGAATATGTCTACTGAATCGACTACGGTTCGCGTCTCGCTACGAACGCGCGACCGTTTGGCCGCCCAGGCCCGCGAACGCGGCGTCTCGATTTCCGCACTCTTAGAGGAACTTGCCGCCGAGGCGGACCGCGAAGCCATCTTCCGAGCCGAGCGCGAGGCCACCCGCGCCGAAGCGGACGACCGGACCGTCCGCATGGAAGAAGGCGACTGGGCAGACGCGGCAGCCGACGATATTGACTGAGCCGCGGCGCGGAGAGGTGTGGCTGGTCGCCCTCGGCGCTGGCCGCTCAGGTGAACCCGGCAAGCATCGACCCGCCGTCATTGTGTCCGCCAACGAGATGCTTACCGGCGTCGAGGACGAGTTGATCGTTGTCGTCCCGGTGTCGAGTTCTCGCGCCCGGACTCCGCTGCGGCCGGCCATTTCCTTAGGTGAGGGCGCCGACGCAGACAGCGTCGCGGTGGTCCGAGGCCTGCGCGCGGTCTCCCGCGCTCGGCTGGTGAAGCGCCTCGGCGCAGTCAGGCCCGAAACCCTGCACGACATCGAAGACGCGCTGGTTCTCGTTCTGGCGCTGGGGCCGGCGCTCACACGCTGACGTGCAACTCTCAGTTACCGGGCTCGGGTTTCCTCGTTTCGAGGTCCCACGGGCCGAAAGCCTGCGGCAGAATCTGCGCCATCGTCGCAACCCCCTGCGGCGTCATCACCCGCAGATCCGGCCCGCCGTGCTCGTAGAGCAATTGCCGGCACCGGCCGCACGGCATCAGCGGATCGCCACTGCCGTCGACGCAATAGACCGCGGTCAGCCGACCTCCTCCGGAGGCATACAGCGCCGAGACCATCGAGCATTCCGCGCACAAGGTGATTCCGTACGAGGCGTTCTCGACATTGGCACCGGACACCACACGGCCGTCATCGACGAAGCCCGCGACGCCGACCGGAAAGTTCGAATAGGGGGAGTAGGAGTTCTTCGACGCTGCGATCGCGGCAGCCCTCAGCGTCTCCCAATCGGCGTCCCCCACCGGACTTAGGGCTGTCCTGCAACCGCCGTCAGCGGGATGTAAACCGTACCCTGGCACACCCCGCTGCCGATATTGGTCGCGAACGTTCCCTTCAGAGAACCGTCGGGCTGCGGGGTGTAGGTGGTCACCGAACTCGCCGCGTCGAAGGTGAT
>SYAA01000266.1 GCA_005789055.1 Actinomycetota bacterium | reverse complement strand
GGTGACCATGTTGACGTTCGTTGCATCAAGGTGTGCGCGCAAGTTCGCCGGTGGCACCACACCCGGACCGATCGCCGCAGGCGTCAGATCGATGGCGGTGATGCCGGCCTCGGCGTAACGAGGGGCCGCCGCCCGGTGGACGTAAGCCGACGTCGCCTCGAACACCATGTCCGGAGTCTCCGCCTGGGCCAGCAGCCAATCCACACCCTCGTGACTGGTCTCAAGCCCTAGCTTGCGAGCCCGAGCCAGGCCCTCGCTGTTCGGGTCGATCCCGATCATCCACCGGGGTTCGAGCCACTCCGACTGCAACAACTTGTACAACAGGTCGGTGCTGATATTGCCCGAGCCAACGATAGCGACCGACTTTTTGTTCGAACCCATGGATCTTCCCCTATTCGAAGGACAATCGGACCGAGCCCAAGCCGGCGAAATCTGCCACGAACTCATCACCCGGGCGGGCGTCGATGGCCCTGGTGCACGAACCGGGCAGCACGATGTCACCGGCTCGCAACCGGACTCCGAAGCTGTCCACCTTGCGGGCCAGCCACGCCACAGCGGTGACGGGATTGCCCAGCACGGCGTCGCTGCGGCCTTCGGCCACCACCTCGCCGTTGCGGGTCAACACCGCATCAATGGCGGTGATGTCGATGTCCTTCGGTGACACCCGTTGCTGCCCCAGTACGAATCCGGCCGACGACGCGTTGTCGGCGATGGTGTCGCACAGTGCGATCTTCCAGTCCTTGATTCGGGTGTCGATGAGTTCGATCGACGGAGCGTACGCGGCGGTCGCCGCCAACACGTCGTCCTCGGTGCAGCCCGCGCCCGGGAGATCCTCGGCCAGGAGAAATCCGACCTCGACCTCCACCCGCGGGAACAGATACTTCCCCGCTTCCACCGGGACGTCCTCGAACACCTCCATATCGGCGAGCAGGTGGCCGTAGTCGGGTTCGTCGACCCCCATCATCTTCTGCATCGCCTCCGAGGACAGGCCCACCTTGTGGCCCACCACCACCGCACCCTCGGCGATCCGCTGCCGGATATTGATGAGTTGGATCTCGTAGGCGTCGACAACGTCGATACCCGGGTGCGCGACAATCAGCGGGCTCATCGGGACCCGGGTCCGTTCCGCGTCGGCTAACTCTGCGGCAAGTTCGGCACGGATAGCAGCGCTGAGCATTCCGCAGGTCCCATCGTCGTCCGGCCGGTTCAGGCGTCGGTAAAAATTCAGGTAGCCCGGTTGGCCAGTAGCGCCCGGGCGGGGTGATTCTATAACGTGTTCTAGTATGACAGTTCAGGAATACGACGTCATCGTCGTCGGCAGCGGGGCCGCTGGCATGGTTGCCGCGCTGACCGCAGCTCACCAGGGTCTTTCCGCGGTGGTCATCGAGAAGTCAGCGCACTTCGGCGGTTCGACCGCCCGGTCGGGCGGCGGCGTCTGGATCCCCAACAATGAGATCCTCAAGCGCGACGGCGTGACCGACACCGCCGACGCCGCGCGCACCTACTTGCACACGATCATCGGCGATGTGGTCGAACCCGAACGTATCGACACCTATCTGGACCGAGCTCCGGAGATGCTGTCATTCGTCTTACAGAACACACCTCTGGAGATGTGCTGGGTGCCGGGTTACTCCGATTACTACCCCGAAACCCCCGGCGGCCGGCCGGGCGGACGCTCAATCGAACCCAAACCCTTCGATGCCAAGAAGCTCGGCCCGGATATGCCCGGCCTGGAACCTGCCTACGGCAAAGTACCGCTCAACGTTGTTGTGATGCAGCAGGACTACGTGCGCCTCAACCAACTCAAGCGCCATCCGCGTGGTGTCCTGCGCAGCCTGAAGGTGGGCGCCCGCACCGTGTGGGCGGGTATGCGGGGCAAGAATCTGGTGGGAATGGGCCGGGCACTGATCGCCCCGCTGCGAATCGGCCTGCGCGAAGCGGGGGTTCCGGTCCTGCTGAACACCGCACTGACCGACCTGTACTACGAAGACGGCGTCGTGCGCGGCGTCTACGTCCGAGACATGACCGGCCCCGAAGCGGCCGACCCGACCCTCATCCGGGTCCGTCGCGGGGTGATCCTCGGCAGTGGCGGATTCGAACACAACGAGCAGATGCGGGTGAAGTACCAACGCGGCCCGATCACCACCGACTGGACAGTCGGAGCGAAGGCCAACACCGGCGACGGTATCGCGGCGGCCGAAAAGCTTGGCGCCGCATTGGAACTGATGGAAGATGCTTGGTGGGGCCCGACCGTGCCACTCGAGGGTGCGCCGTGGTTCGCGCTGTCCGAACGCAACTCGCCGGGATCCATCATCGTCAACATGTCCGGCCAGCGATTCATGAACGAGTCGATGCCCTACGTCGAGGCGTGCCACCGCATGTATGGCGGGGAGTACGGCCAGGGCGACGGACCAGGTGAGAACATTCCTGCCTGGCTGGTTTTCGACCAGCAATATCGAGATCGCTATATCTTCGCGGGATTGCAACCTGGACAACGGATTCCGAAAAAGTGGATGGAATCCGGAGTGATCGTGAAGGCCGATACCCTGGAAGGGTTGGCCACCGCCACGGGACTGCCCACCCAGGCGTTCACCGACACCGTTCAACGATTCAACGGCTTCGCGCGCTCCGGGGTGGATGAGGACTTTCACCGCGGCGAGAGCGCGTATGACCGCTACTATGGCGACCCGCGGAACAAGCCAAACCCGAACCTCGGTGAACTCACGCATCCGCCGTACTACGCGGCGAAGATGGTTCCCGGCGATCTCGGCACCAAGGGCGGCATCCGCACCGACGTTCACGGCCGGGCGCTGCGCGATGACGGATCGGTCATCGAAGGCCTCTATGCGGCCGGGAACGTGAGTTCGCCGGTGATGGGCCACACCTATCCCGGACCGGGCGGCACCATCGGACCGGCGATGACCTTCGGTTATCTCGCTGCGCTGCACCTGGCAGGGGTTTCCGAGCCGGTCCAGTCCGGGGCACGGAACAGCTGAGATGCCCATCGATCTCGGCGTCGCTCTCGGCGCCGAACTGGAACCGGTTGAGTTCTCCTGGTCCAGCAGCGAAGTCCAGCTTTACCACCTGGCGTTGGGTGCCGGCCGAGATCCGATGGACCCCCACGAACTGCGTTACCTCGCCGACAACACCCCGCAGGTGTTGCCGACGTTCAGTAGCGTCGCGTCGACGTTCCACATGACCGAGGCACCGAGGGTCAGCTTCCCAGGGATCGACATCGAGTTGAGCCGCGTCCTGCATGCCAGCGAAGCGGTGCGCGTTGCCGCCCCGCTGCCTCCGAGTGGCTCGGCGCGCTCGGTGACCCGGATCACCGATGTCTGGGACAAGGGCAAGGCCGCGGTGATCGTGAACGAGACGACGGTCACCGATCCGGTCGGCAATCTGCTGTGGACGGTGAAGCGTTCAATTTTCGCGCGCGGCGAGGGGGGCTTCGGCGGTGAACGCGGGCCGTCGACGTCCGTGTCGGCACCCGAGCGCGCTCCCGACCTCGAGATCGACATCCCGGTGCTGCCGCAGCAGGCACTGCTGTACCGCCTCTGCGGCGACCGCAACCCACTGCACTCCGACCCTGAGTTCGCCGCCGCGGCCGGCTTTCCTCGGCCGATCCTGCACGGGCTGTGTACCTACGGCATGGTGTGCAAGGCGCTCACCGATACCGCGCTCGAGGCGGATGCGAACAGGGTGGGCTCCGACGGGGCGAGGTTCGCGGGCGTGGTGTTCCCCGGCGAGACCCTGAAAGCCTCGGTGTGGAAGGGCGGCGGCCGCTACGTCGGCGTCGTCACCGCACCCGGCCGCGACAACGCTGCGGTGCTGTCCGATGTGGAACTGGTTCCGGCTTAGCGTTCGTTCTCATCCGCCGAGCGCTACACCAGCGTCACGCTGGGCGTCGAATGTCGCTCTGGAGGGACGCTCGGCGACCGATCGCCTCATGAACGCGCATCAGAATATCCTCCCGGCGGTCGCCAGCGAGCACTCGGACGACGGTCCAACCCAGTTGGCTGAGCAGCTCCAATCGGTGAACATCCCAGGTGTATTGGCGGCGGTCGGTGCGATGCTGCTCCCCGTCGTACTCGACCGCGACCTTGAGTTCTTCCCATCCCATGTCGAGGTAGGCAATCGCCTTACCGACGCCGTCGCATACCGGTATCTGAGTCCGCGGCCTCGGAAATCCGCCCTGAATCAGTAGCAATCGCAGCCATGTCTCCTTCGGCGACTGCGCTCCACCGTCAACGAGCGAGAGCGCCCGCCGGGCGCGCCTGATACCCCGTCTCCCCGGGTAGCGCTCAGCAAGGATCGCAACCCGGACCAGATCGACCGAGGTCGCCGCCGCCAACGCATCCAAACTCGCCACCGCGGCACCGAGCGGATACCAGCAGCCGAGATCCAATGCGGTTCGTTCCGGGCTGGTCAGCGCCATGCCGTCCAGGGTGGTGATCTCATCCGCGGCCGTGCGATCGCCGTGGACCGCGATACCGACAGGTGCATTTCGATTTCCGTGGATCAGTTCCACCGGACTTTTTGCGTCCACCCAGCTTGCACCGAGTAGCGCGGCCGCGGACCGTCCGGCCACCACCGCCGTCCGCCCCGACCACAACCAGCCGGCCCGCGCCAGCGTCACCGGTGTTCGATCAGCCTCCCGGTTGAGGTAGACGTCCGGGAAGACCCGGTTGTACTGCGATCGCAGCGCGCTCTTGGAGAGCGCGCCTGCTGCAACGGCCTCACTCCCGATGAAGGGGTAATTCATGGCCAGAGTGTGCCGCCGGGCACCGACAAGCCGGTATGACCCGCCGACCGTTACGCCAGCGCGACAATGGGCGTCGACCGTCGCGCTGGTGTAACGGTCGGTGAGGGGATAAGAACCTCAGCCGAGAATAAGACCAGATGTCGGCACACCGGTACCGGCGGTGACGAGCACATGCTCGACATCATCGACCTGGTTGACCGACGTTCCGCGCAACTGCCGCACACCCTCGGCGATGCCGTTCATCCCATGGATATAAGCCTCACCGAGTTGGCCACCGTGAGTGTTGATGGGCAGCCGCCCGCCGATCTCGATCGCGCCATCGGCGATGAAGTCTTTGGCGTCGCCCTTGGCGCAGAAACCTAACTCCTCCAACTGAATCAGCGTGAACGGCGTGAAGTGGTCGTAGAGGATCGCGGTCTGGATGTCGGTCGGCGTGAGTCCGGATTGTGCCCATAGTTGCCGGCCCACCAGGCCCATCTCCGGCAGGCCGTCAAGCTCGGGTCGGTAATAGCTCACCATGGAGTACTGGTCAGGGCTCGAGCCTTGCGAGGCGGCCTCGATGATCGCCGGCCGGTGCTTGAGATCACGGGCGCGCTCAGCGGACACCACCACGATGGCCACTCCACCGTCGGTCTCCTGGCAGCAGTCCAGCAGCCGCAGCGGCTCGGCAATCCATCGGGAGGCCTGATGATCCTCGATGGTGATGGGCTTGCCGTAGAAGTAGGCATTGGGATTGTTGGCCGCGTGCCTGCGGTCGGCGACTGAGATCGCTCCGAAGTCGCGGCTGGTGGCTCCCGACAGGTGCATGTAGCGCTTGGCGATCATTGCCACCTGAGCTGCAGGTGTGGTCAACCCGTGCGGGTAGGAGTATGAGTTGTCGACGCTGGTCGAATCCGAACCCTGAATCAGCCGCATCTGCACCTGGCCGAACCGCATCCCGGAGCGTTCGTTGAAAGCCCGATATGCCACAACACAATCCGCCACACCGGTGGCTACCGCAATCGCGGCCTGCTGGACCGTCGCACATGCCGCACCGCCGCCGTGGTGAATTTTGGAGAAGAACTTCAAATCCCCGATACCCGTGGCACGCGCTACGGCTACCTCGGTGTTGGAGTCCATGGTGAAGGTCACCATGCCGTCGACATCCGCGGGCGTCAGACCCGCGTCATCGAGTGCGGCCAACACGGCCTCAGCGGCAAGGCGCAGCTCACTGCGGCCAGAGTCCTTGGAGAAGTCAGTGGCACCGATCCCCGCGATCGCGGCCTTGCCGGAAAGCTCGCCGGGCATCAGG
>SYAA01000265.1 GCA_005789055.1 Actinomycetota bacterium | reverse complement strand
GGGCCATCGACTGCGGCGCCGTCGAAGCCGTCGTGATCGATGCCCGCGACGAGTTCGCCAACGAGTACTGCCTGCCCGCCATCGAATCCAACGCGCTCTACATGGACCGCTATCCGCTGGTCTCGGCGTTAAGCCGGCCGTTGATCGTCAAGCATCTGGTCGCCGCGGCGCGGAAGTACGACGGCGGTGTGGTCGCGCACGGCTGCACCGGCAAGGGCTACGACCAGGTGCGCTTCGAGGTCGGGTTCGCCACGCTCGCGCCGGATCTGGAGGTGCTGGCACCGGTCCGCGACTACGCCTGGACCCGGGAGAAGGCCATCGCGTTCGCCGAGGACAACGCGATCCCGATCAACGTCACCAAGCGCTCGCCGTTCTCTGTCGACCAGAACGTCTGGGGCCGCGCGGTGGAAACC
The DNA here is from genome assembly GCA_005789055.1 of Actinomycetota bacterium. Classification (GTDB taxonomy): domain Bacteria; phylum Actinomycetota; class Actinomycetes; order Mycobacteriales; family Mycobacteriaceae; genus Mycobacterium. Next base: position 3,180 of record SYAA01000265.1, on the reverse strand, counting down.
GGCTTCCTGGAACACCTGTGGAACGCCCCCACCAAGGACGTGTACGACTACACCGAAGACCCGACCGTCAACTTCAACACCCCTGACGAGGTGATCGTCGGCTTCGACAGCGGACGGCCGGTGTCCATCGACGGCAACCCGGTCTCGGTCTTGGAGGCTATCGTCGAACTGAACCGCCGGGCCGGCGCCCAGGGCGTGGGCCGTCTCGACGTCGTCGAAGACCGGCTGGTCGGGATCAAGAGCCGGGAGATCTACGAGGCGCCGGGCGCGATGGCGCTCATCACCGCCCATACCGAACTCGAGCACGTGACGCTGGAGCGCGAACTCGGCCGGTTCAAGCGGACCACCGACCGGCGCTGGGCCGAACTGGTCTACGACGGCCTTTGGTTCTCCCCGCTGAAGACCGCGCTGGAGTCCTTCGTGGCCAAGACCCAGGAACGGGTCACCGGCGAGATACGGATGGTGCTGCACGGCGGACACATCGCGGTCAACGGCCGCCGCAGCCCGGAGTCGCTGTACGACTTCAACCTCGCCACCTACGATGCCGGCGACACCTTCGACCAGTCCGCGGCGAAGGGGTTCGTGCATCTGCACGGACTGTCGTCGAAGATTGCCGCTGCCAGGGACATGCGGGCAGACGAATCTGCCCTGGTGGACCTGCGGGGCGAACAGACATGACCACCAACGAAGGATCGCTATGGGGCGGCCGATTCGCCGACGGTCCCGCCCCGGAGTTGGCGGCGCTGAGCAAATCCACCCACTTCGACTGGGTGCTGGCGCCCTATGACGTCACCGCGTCGAGGGCGCACGCCGCGGTGTTGCACAAAGCCGGGCTGTTGACCGACGAGCAGCGCGACGGCCTGCTGGCCGGACTGGACAGCCTGGGCTGCGACATCGCCGACGGCAGTTTCACCCCGGTCGACACCGACGAGGACGTCCACGGCGCGCTGGAGCGTGGACTCATCGACCGGGTCGGCGCCGACCTCGGCGGCCGGCTCCGGGCCGGACGGTCGCGCAACGATCAGGTGGCCACGCTGTTTCGGATGTGGTTGCGCGACGCGATGCGCCGGGTGGGGAACGGTGTGTTCGGCCTCATCGAGGCGCTCACCGCGCAGGCGGCCGCGCACCCGACGACGATCATGCCCGGCAAGACTCATCTGCAGGCCGCGCAGCCGGTGCTGCTGGCGCATCACCTGCTGGCGCATGTGCACCCGCTGCTGCGCGATGTGGACCGGATCGCCGACTTCGACGACCGCGCCGCGATATCCCCGTACGGATCCGGTGCATTGGCAGGCTCGTCACTGGGCCTCGATCCCGACGCTATCGCCGCTGACCTGGGTTTCGCTGCCGCAGCGGATAATTCGATCGACGCCACCGCGTCCCGGGACTTCGCTGCCGAGGCCGCATTCATCCTCGCGATGATCGCCGTGGACGTCTCCCGCCTCGCCGAGGACATCATTTTGTGGAGTACCACCGAATTCGGTTACGTCACGCTGCACGATGCGTGGTCGACGGGAAGTTCGATCATGCCGCAGAAGAAAAACCCGGATGTCGCCGAGTTGGCGCGCGGCAAGGCCGGCCGGCTGATCGGCAATCTGGCAGGTCTGCTGGCCACGCTCAAAGCGCAACCGCTGGCCTACAACCGGGATCTGCAGGAGGACAAAGAGCCGGTATTCGACTCGGTGGCTCAACTCGAACTGGTGCTGCCGGCGATGGCCGGACTGACCGCCACCCTGGTCTTCGACGCCGAGCGGATGGCCGCACTGGCGCCGGCCGGCTACACCCTTGCCACCGATGTCGCCGAATGGCTGGTGCGCCGCGGGGTGGGGTTCCGGACCGCGCACGAAACGGCCGGCGCGGCGGTGCGCGTGGCGGAGGCCCGCGGCGTGGGCCTGGCGGATCTCACCGATGCTGAACTGACGCAGATCAGTTCCGAGCTGACACCCGAGGTGCGCGAGGTTCTGACGGTAGCCGGTTCGGTAGCGGCGCGGGATAGCCGCGGCGGTACCGCCCCGGAGCAGGTGGCGCGGCAGCTGCACACCATCTGGACATCAGTCGCTGAGTTGCGAAATCGGCTGCGGCGCTAGGGCTGTCGGTTACTCGAGCGATTCGGAAAGCTCCAGCCAGCGGTTCTCTTTGTCGTCGCGTTCGGCTTCGAGTTCCCGCAATTCCCGCGTCAGCCGGGTGATGCCCGCGTGATCGGACTGATCGTGTTCGGCGAGCGCGACGTGCTTGGTATTGACCCGGTCGCTCAGCTTGGCCACCGCGCGATCCAGTGCCGCGATCTCCTTCTGAATGCCGCGTAATTCCGCCCCCGAGAGCGCCGTGCCGGTGTGCGTGGACGGCTCGACGGACTTCGGTGCCGATACCGGGGCGGCGTCACGGGTCGCCGTGATCCGCAGGTACTCGTCAACCCCACCGGGCAGATGGCGCAGGTGCCCGTTGATGATCGCGTACTGCTGGTCGGTGATCCGCTCGAGCAGATAGCGGTCGTGGGACACCACGATCAGGGTGCCCGGCCAGGAGTCGAGCAGGTCCTCGGTAGCCGAGAGCATGTCGATGTCCACGTCGTTGGTGGGCTCGTCGAGAATGAGGACATTGGGCTCGGCCAACAGAGTCAACATGAGCTGCAGTCGTCGTCGCTGACCGCCGGACAGCTCACCCACCCGGGTCGCGAGCTGATCGCGACCAAATCCCAAGCGCTCCAACAACTGCGCCGGTGTCAGTTCCTTGCCGTCGACCTGATAGCCGGCCTTGAGCCGGCCCAGAACATCCCGTACGAGATCGTCGGCGATCTCGACAAGCTCGCCGGCCTGCTGATCCAGCATCGCCAACCGCACCGTCTTGCCGCGCTTGACCCGGCCGCTGTCCGGTGTCACGGTTCCGGCGATCAGCCCCAGCAGCGTGGACTTGCCCGCGCCGTTCGCCCCGACGATGCCGCTGCGTTCACCCGGCGCGATCCGCCATTCGACGTCGCGCAGCACCGGCACCTCGGCCCCGTCGTTTCCCGGGTAGGACACCGACACGTCGAGCAGGTCGATGACATCCTTGCCGAGCCGGTTGGTGGCGAGCTTGGCCAACTCGACGGTGTCGCGCACCGGCGGTACGTCGGCGATCAACTGATTGGCCGCGTCGATGCGGAACTTGGGCTTGGAGGTGCGCGCCGGAGCGCCCCGGCGC
>SYAA01000264.1 GCA_005789055.1 Actinomycetota bacterium | reverse complement strand
ATCGCGCGCTCCTATCCGCCGTGATGGTCGATGTCGACGGGATCCTCAGTCTGCTCCAGGAGTCGTTCGGTATCCCCACGTGTACAGGCAGCGGTGCCTGGCGTGAGCAACATCGCCGCCCCGGCCGCGATTCCCAGTCGTACCGCCTCGGCAAGGGGCCAGCCGCGGGTGAGTCCGACGGCGACTCCCGCCACCATCGCGTCTCCGGCGCCGACTCCGCTGCCCGGCGGAACCACCACCGCCGCGAACAGATGACCTTCGTCGGCACTGGCCAGCAACGCGCCGCGGGCACCCCTGGACACCAAGACATACCGGGCGACGCCGCGGTCGATGAGTTGCCTCGCCGCGATCAACTGCTCGGCCTCCGTATCGATCGCACGGCCCACGGTGTCGCGCAACTCCCGCAGGCTCGGTTTGATCAGGAATACCCCGGAATCGACGTGGGTCAGTCCGCTGCCCGAAGCATCCAGGACGAACAGCGCGCCGGAATCGGTACACACGTTCGCGACCTGTTGATAAAAATCGACCGGGACCTCCGGCGGCAAGCTTCCGCTGGCCACCACGATCGTCGCCGATGCTGCTGCGCGACGCAGTTGGAGCAGGCATTCGGTCTGCTCGGCGAGGGTCAGCGGCGGTCCGGGTAACACAAAGCGGTATTGGCGGTCGGTGCTGAGCTCATCGACGGTGAAGCTCTCCCGGGTCGAGCCGCCGATCGCGATGCGATGGGTTTGCAGACCCTCAGCCACCAGAAGGTTGTCCACCAGTTCACCGGATGGGCCGCCGGCGGGGAACACCGCCGCCGCAGTGGCACCTAGGACGTGCGCGACACGAGCGACATTGATTCCGCCACCGCCGGCGTCGTACCGCGCCGCAGCGCACCGCAGTTTGTCGGTCGGCCCCACAACCGCGGTGCTCGTCGTGATGTCCAGGGCCGGGTTCATGCACAGCGTGACGATCCGGTGCCCGGCGACCGAATTCATCGGTGCGAACCCAACGTGACGTCCCCTCCGGCTGCGTTACAGACCTGACGGATAGGTTTCCGGGTTCTGTCCCGCCACCCACACGCTGGTCGGCTCCAAGGGTTCCAGCGCCCGCGTGGAGTCGATATGGATCATCGCATCGAATTGATCCGAGGGACGAACATGGAAGTAGTGGCTTTGGCGTTCGGTGCTCGGCAGATAGATCACGCCGATAGCGCGGCCTAGCCGAACGACGTCGAACGCCTCGGTGGCGGCGGACCCGTCATGCATGGACACCAGGAACGCCGGCTTGCCGACCTCATGCAGCAACTCCTCGATGCTGCCCGGCAACGCCGGGCGGACCACCTTGCGCTCGGCGACGCCGCCCCAGTCGCTGGCCGCGGTGACGGTGCCGCCGTAGGTGGAGAACCCGATCAGCCGGCAGTCCTTGCCGTAGGTCTCCCGGGCGAGTTGGCCGATGGTGAACTGGCCGTCGGCCGAGACCTCGGTGGCGCGAGCGTCGCCGACATGGGAGATGTGCGCCCACACCACAACTTTGGCGGGTTGCGCACTGGCGTGCCGGTCCAGGTGGGTCAGCAGCGCGTCGAGCGTCTGCGCCATATGCTCGTCGCGCATGTTCCAGGAGGTCACCCTGCCGGAGAACATGCGGCGGTAGTACGCCTCGGCGTTGCGCACCGTCATCGCGTTCTGCTGGGCGTAAAACAATTCATCTTCGGCAGGCTCGCCATCGCGACGCAGGTATTGCACCGCGCTGCGTTGCAACTCCACCAACTGCTCGATGGCCTGGCGCTCGCACCGCGGCCCGGCGCCGAACGCCGCCGCGTAACCATAGGCTTGGCCGTCGCCGCCGTCGGAATGATCGAAGCACGCGTATCGCGCCCGAGCGCGGGCGGCGGCCCGGGGGTCGACGCCGTCGAGGTAGGCGATCACCTCCGCCATGGAGCGGTGCAGGCTGTAGAGGTCGAGGCCGTAGAACCCGGTCTGGCGGCGGCCGTCGGCCGCGCAGCGCCCGTTGTGCCGTCGCAGCCATCCGACGAACTCGTTGACGACGGTGTTGCGCCACATCCATGAGGGGAAGCGCTCGAAGCCGCGCAGCGCTTCCTCCGGGGTGGCGTCGTCGCCCAATGCCCGGACGTAGCGGTTCACCCGGTAGGCGTCCGGCCAGTCGGCCTCGGCGGCGACGGCGACGAAGCCCTTCTGCTCGATCAGCCACTTGGTGATCTCGGCGCGCGCCTCGTAGAACTCGTGGGTCCCGTGCGAACTCTCGCCGATGAGCACCACTCGGGCGTCGCCGATCAGTTCGGCGAGCACCTCCCGCGGCGGCATCCCGCCCGGGGCGTCGACGGCGACCGCAGCGATCAGCTGAGCCGGATCGGATACTGGCGGGGCCAAACCCGGGGGAGGTTCGGTGGTGGGTCGGGCCAGCAGTTCGCGCACCTCGGAATCGGTGACCTGGGTGAAGTCCCAGAACGATTCGCCGACCGCCAGAAACGGTGTCGGCATTGATGCGCACACCACGTCCTCGACGATTCCGGCGAACTCCCGGCAGGTGGACTCCGGGGCAGCCGGAACCGCGATGACGATCTCGGCCGGATCGGATTCCCGCAACGCCTGCACGGCGGCGAGCATCGATGACCCGGTCGCAAGTCCGTCGTCGACCACGATCACTGTCTTGCCGGTGACGTCCAGCGGTGGCTGCCCACCGCGGTAGACGGCCTCCCGACGGATCAATTCGCGTGCCTCGCGCTCGGCGATCTCGCGCAACTGTTCCGGGCTGATCCGCAATCCGCGAAGGACATCGTCGTTGACCACGAGTCGGCCTCCGCTTGCCAGCGCTCCGAACGCGAGCTCCTCGTGGCCTGGCGCACCGAGCTTGCGGACGATGAAAGCGTCGAGCGGCGCACCCAGCGATTTGGCCACCTCGAAGGCGACCGGCAGGCCGCCGCGGGCCAAGCCCAGCACGATCACGTTGGGCTTGCCGCGGTAGCTCTGCAGCAACCCGGCCAGAACCTGACCGGCCTCCTGCCGATCCTTGAACACCCGGCGCGGGTGTTGTCGACGGATGCCCGCGGTTTCTCTTTGTTTCATGGTCGAACCCCCTGATCACAGCGTAAGTCGCTGTCGTCCCGATGACTCGGGTCATAAGTCACCTAGCGGCTGCGATGACTTCCACCGGCAGGAGTCGGGGTGCATGATCAGAAACAATCGGAGGAGCGCTCCCATGCGGTACGTCGAAGACATCGCGAATCTCGGCATGGCCGACGCCGAGGAAGCCGGCGGCAAAGGTGCCAACATGGGCGAGCTGGTAGCGGCGAAGCTACCGGTACCACCCGGGTTCGTGGTGCTGCGTGACGGGTACCTGGCCTCGATCAACGCCGCGGGTGTGGCCGCGGAGTTGAACACCGCCCACCGGACGGCGATTGCCCATGCCGGTGAGATCGACATGTTGACCCAGCGTTGTCGATCGATGCAGGACCTGGTCGTCAAGTCCGGGATGGCCGACGAGGTTCGTGAGCGGGTAGTGGGCGCTTACCGAAAGATGGGGCCGAATGTCGTTGTGGCGGTTCGCTCCTCAGCCACCGGTGAGGACGGTGCGGATGCCTCCTTCGCCGGCATGAATGCCACCTTCACCAATATCAGCGGCGAAGCGGAACTGATTGATGCGGTGCAACGCTGCTGGGCTTCGTTATTCAGTCCCCGGGTGGTCACCTACCGGGCCAGCCGTGGATTCACCGCTGACCCGGCGATGGCGGTGGTGGTTCAGCTGATGATCGCCTCGGAGCGTTCCGGTGTCGCATTCACCGCCGACCCGACGACCGACGCCGTCGACCGAGTTGTCGTCGAGGCCGCGTTCGGCCAGGGCGAGGTGGTGGTGTCGGGTTCTGTCGAGCCCGACACCTACATCGTCGCCAAGGATTCCGGAGAGATCCTTAGCCGCCGCATCGGCAACAAGTCGTTCAAGATCGTCCGCGGCACCGACGGCAACGATCAGAGCATCGACCTCAGCGAGGCGCAGGCCCAGGCCCAGGTGCTCGACGACGACGAGGTTCGCGCGATTGCCGAGATCGCGGTCGCCAGTGAGAAGCACAGTGGCTGCCCGCAGGACACCGAATGGGCGATTGCCGACGGCAAGATCTGGATAGTGCAGACCCGACCGATCACCACGCTCACCCGGGCCAGCAAGCCGGTCGCCGAGAGTCACGAGGTTCTGGTTCAGGGCCTGCCCGCGGTGCCCGGAGTGGCCTCGGGAACGGTGCGGGTGCTCGCCGATGTCGGCGAGGGCGGACGGCTACAGGACGGTGAGGTGCTGGTCGCTCAGATGACCAATCCGGACTGGCTTCCGACCATGCGCCGTGCCGCCGCTCTGGTGACCGACACCGGAGGGATGACCTGCCATGCGGCCATCGTCGCGCGCGAACTCGGGGTGCCGTGTGTGGTCGGCGCACGCACTGCCACAACCGATCTCACCGACGGCGCCGTGGTGACCGTCGACGGCACCCACGGTCGTGTGCTGGCTGGTCGGGTGATGACGGACACCCGGACCACGACGGTCGTCGGTGACCGCAACGTACCGGTTGTCGGCGCAGTGACCGCCACCAAGATCTATGTCAATATCCTGCTGCCGGACGCCGCCGAGGCCGCCGCTGCCCGTGACGTCGACGGAGTCGGTCTGCTTCGTGCTGAGACGATGCTGACCGACGCGCTGGGCAATCGGCATCCGCGTGATTTGATCGCCAGGGGTGAACAGGAGAGCCTCGTCGACAAACTGGCCGCCGCCGTCGGGAGGGTCGCGACGGCGTTCGCACCCCGTCCGGTGATATACCGCGCCAGCGACTTCCGCACCAATGAGTTCCGCAGCCTCGACGGCGGCGAGCAGTACGAACCCCGGGAACACAATCCGATGATCGGGTTCCGCGGCTGCTTCCGGTATGTCAAAAATCCGGATCTGTTCGATCTGGAACTCAAGGCACTGGCCCGGGTTCGCGAACAGAGTCCGAATCTGCACCTGATGATCCCGTTCGTCCGGACAAAGTGGGAACTCGAGGAATGTCTGGCGTTGGTGGATGCCAGCCCGTTGGGCCACCAACGCGGACTGCACCGGTGGGTGATGGCCGAGGTGCCGTCGGTGGTGTACTGGCTTCCCGAATACGTCGGGATGGGTATCGACGGGGTGTCGATCGGCAGCAACGATCTGACGCAGTTGATTCTCGGCGTCGACCGAGACTCCGATCAGTGCGCGGAATTGTTCGACGAGGCCGACGAGGCCGTACTCGACGCTATCGGCCGGATCGTCGCCACGGCGCGCCGCTTGGGCATCACGTCGTCGCTGTGCGGTCAGGCGCCCTCGACGAAACCCGCCTTTGCCGAACATCTCGTGACGATGGGAATCACCTCGATCTCAGTGTCTCCGGACGTGGCAGATCAGGCCCGCCGGATCGTCGCCGCCGCCGAACGTCGACTGCTGATCGAGGCGGCCCTGGCCTGAGGCAGTGTCGGCCCGGGCCGTGGAATGCCCGTGCTGCCGGGGAGTCGGTTGCCCGGCAGCACGGGTCTATGCGGGTTATCGCGATGCCGTCGGGCGGTGTTACGGCGTGTGACGATCCCACGGCTGACGACAATCCCGGCCGTCTCCGGTGGGCTGTCCTATCGTGGTTCTCATGCCGGTAACCCGCCGTGACCTGCTCAAGGGTGTCGTTGCCGCCCCGGCCGCACTCGGCCTCGGCGGGTTGGGCGCGTCATCGGCCGTCGCGGCGCCGGAGTCCCTCGGCATCCTGCTGGACTACGCGGCAGGCGTACTCAGTGCGGGCTGATATCAAGTCCGCTGGCGCACTCGGTGCTATCCGCTACGTGTCCGACCGCCGTCCCGGCGGCGAATGGATGCTTGGTAAGCCGATTCTGTTGGCCGAGGCGAGGGATCTCTACCAGGCCGGCCTGAAGATCGTGTCGAACTACCAGTACGGCAAGCAGGCCACCGCGGACTGGCTCGGCGGTCAGGCCGCCGGCGTCACCCACGCCAAGCGGGGCTGGGAGATTCATACCGCCGCGGGCGGACCGGTGGGCGCTCCCGTCTATGCCTCCATTGACGACAACCCCACCTACGAGCAATACAAACAGCAGGTCGCACCGTACCTGCGCGGCTGGGAATCGGTGCTGGGCCACCAACGGGTGGGCCTCTACGGCAACTCCAAGACCATCGATTGGGCGATCGGGGACGGCTTGGGTTCCTGGTTCTGGCAGCACAACTGGGGGACACCTCGCGGGTTCGTGCACCCTGCCGCCCACCTGCACCAGTTCGAGATCGATGCCCGCACTGTGGCCGGCGTCGGTGTCGACCTCAACAACATTCTCAAGCCCCAATTCGGTCAGTGGGATTGAGAAATCGGACAACCTACTCAAAAGTAGGTTAATTCCAGCAAACTTACGCTCACATTTCTGTCGGGTAATTCATGACTCGGACGGCAGGTAGCAACCGCTGGGGTGGCTCCGACGGCCGCGAATCGCCTGGTAACGATTCGATAACAATCAAGCGTTGAACAGCGGTGTTGTGGCTACTCAACCGTAACCACCTGCACGCAGGACGTTTGACGGGGCGGGTTGTGGCAGCGGTTTGAATCGCCGTTACACCATTGTCGGTTACCCGTCCGTAGAACTGATCAGTAACCAATCTTCACCAGGAAATGGGTTCAATTGTTGTGGGAACCTTAGTGCAGTTGAGGAGCCCCGCGGGAATTGCGAAGGCTCGCCAGTGGCGGAACGACAAGCCAGCGCGACGAGACGGTTCGAGGGAGACAAACACCGGTGACGATCCACGAGCACGACAGTCTGCGCAGCGATGACGCCGACCGCACCAGCGTGCAGGCCCTCGTGGACCGGCTCAACGCGGGCGAGCCGTACGCCGTGGCCTTCGGTGGCCAGGGCAATAGTGCGTGGTTGTCGAACCTCGAAGAACTCGTCACGATGGCCGGGATCGAGTCGGAACTCGCCACCGTGGTCGGCGAGGCGGAACTGCTGCTGGAACCGGTCGCCGACGAACTGGTCGTGGTGCGGCCCATCGGCTTCGAGCCGCTGCGTTGGGTGCGCCAGATCGCTGCCGAGGAACCGGCACCGTCCACTCGGCACCTGACGTCGGCGGCGGTGTCGCTGCCCGGTGTGCTGTTGAGCCAGATCGCGGCGATACGAGCTCTGTACCGGCAAGGGCTGGACTTCACCGTCGCCCCGCCGGTCGCGGTGGCCGGTCACTCCCAGGGTGTGCTTGCCGTCGAGGCGCTCAACGCCGCCGGCGCGCGCGACGTCGAGCTGCTCGCCCTTGCGCAACTGATCGGCGCGGCCGGAACCCTGGTGGCGCGGCGTCGCGGCATTGTTGCTCTCGGAGAACGTCCTCCGATGGTCTCGGTTACCAACGCCGAACCGGAGCGCATTCGTGCGCTGCTCGCTGAGTTCGCCACCGACGTACGCACGGTGGAACCCCCGGTGTGCTCGATCCGCAACGGGCGTCGCTCAGTCGTGATCACCGGAACGCCCGAGCAACTGTCGCGCTTTGAACTGTATTGCGAGCAGATCGCCGACACCGAGGCCGCCGAGCGGAAAAACAAACTACGGGGCGGCGCCGCGTTCTCACCCATGTTCGACCCGGTGGCGGTGGAGGTCGGCTTCCATACGCCGCGTCTGGCGGACGGGGTGGACATCGTGGCGCGGTGGGCCGGTGCGGTGGGCCTCGACGT
>SYAA01000002.1 GCA_005789055.1 Actinomycetota bacterium | reverse complement strand
GCCGGATCCGGACAGGCCGGTGAACACGATCAGGGCATCCCGGGGAAGGTCCAGGTCGACGCTGCGGAGGTTGTGTTCGCGCGCGCCCTTGACGATCAACCGGTCAGCCACGCGCCCATGCTATGTGCCCCGACCGACTGTGCCCCGACCGGCAGTACCCCGACCGGCAGTACCGTGAGCCCATGACAATCGTCGCTGACACCTACACCGGCCACGTCGAGTCCCAGACGTCCGCCCGCCGCACCCTGCCGGGTGTGACGATCATCAAGACATCGGTCGGCCCGATGGACAACAACGCCTATCTCGTCACCTGCTCGGACACCGGCGAGTCGCTGCTGATCGACGCCGCCAACGACCCTGAGCTGCTGGTCAGGCTGTTAGCCGAACATGCCCCGAAAGTCGAGTTGATCGTCACCACCCACCAGCACGGCGACCATTGGCAGGCCCTGGAGGCGATCGCCGAGGCCACCGGTGCGCCCACCGCGGTGCATCAACTTGATGCCGACGCGCTCCCCGTCAAACCGGACCGGTTCCTGGCCGGCGGGGACACAATCGTGATCGGCGAGTTGAACTTTGACGTCATCCACCTCCGCGGCCACACGCCTGGGTCGGTGGCTTTGGCGCTGCGGCCTGCCGGAGATCGGACGGCCGTCCAGCTGTTCACCGGAGACTGCCTCTTCCCGGGCGGGGTCGGCAAGACCTGGGAGCCCGGGGCGTTCGAGGAACTACTCGGTGACGTCAGCAGCCAGCTGTTCGGCGTCTACGGCGACGACACCGTGGTCTATCCGGGCCACGGCGACGATACGACGCTCGGCACGGAGCGTCCGCATCTTGCGGAGTGGCAACAGCGCGGCTGGTGACCCGCGGCAGCGGCATTAATCGGGCATGAGTTACTATCTGCATATGAACGCAGATAACGGTCCTTGCGGTCGCCGACTCCCTGCAGACGAGGTGGATTTAGTAGTCGAGGTCTTTCGCATGCTGGCCGATGCCACCCGCGTTCAGATCCTCTGGGCACTGGTGCGCCAGGAGATGTCGGTGGGTGACTTGGCGGACCACGTCGATAAGCCCGCCCCGAGTGTCTCCCAACACCTGGCGAAGCTCCGGATGGCACGTCTCGTCCGCACGCGCCGCGACGGCACCACTATTTACTACAGCCTCGACAATGACCACATCAAGCAACTGGTGACTGATGCCGTGTTCAACGCCGAGCATGCCGGTCCGGGTGTGCCCGGCCATCATCGTGATGCCGCCGACCTCAAGCTGCTGCACACAGAGACCCCTGCCCAGAACCAGTCAAAACAAAAGGGACGGCGCGCATGACACACGAATCACGTGGTGCAGCGGCCGGACACGAACACAGTCACGACCACAACCACGACCATGACCACGGCCGGGGGTTCACAGCAGCCGTCCGCGAGTTGTTCCTTTCGCACAGCCACGATGCCGCCGACAGCATCGACGGTGCCCTGGAATCCAGTGCCGCCGGTATCCGCGCGGTGAAGATCAGCTTTCTGGTGTTGATAGCGACCTCGATCGCCCAGGTGGTGATCGTGATCATCTCGGGATCGGTGGCACTGCTCGCCGATACCATCCACAACTTTGCCGACGCGCTCACTGCGATCCCGTTGTGGGTGGCGTTCGCACTGGGCGCCAGACCCGCTACCCGCCGCTACACCTACGGGTTCGGTCGAGCCGAGGACGTCGCGGGGCTCTTCGTGGTTGCAATGATCGCGTTGTCGGCGATCGTCGCCGGCGTGGAATCGGTACGCCGCCTGATCAACCCGGTGCCGATCAACCACGTCGGCTGGGTCGCGGCTGCCGGACTCGTCGGCTTCATCGGCAATGAACTTGTCGCCGTGTACCGCATCCGGGTCGGACGCCGCATCGGCTCCGCCGCCCTCGTTGCCGATGGGCTGCACGCCCGCACCGACGGGTTCACATCGCTGGCGGTGCTACTGGGCGCCGGTGGAGTCGCTCTCGGCTTCCCACTTGCGGACCCGATCATCGGCCTGATCATCACCGTGGCCATCCTCGCCGTCCTTCGGACCGCCGCTCGCGATGTGTTCCGCCGCCTCATGGACGGCGTGGACCCCGCGTTGTTGGATTCCGCCGAGGCGGCACTCGCAGCAGAACCGGGGGTTACCGGCGTGCGAAACGTGAAGATGCGGTGGATAGGCCACCGGCTGCACGCCGAGGCCGAACTCGACATCGACGCCACCGTGACTCTCGCTGACGCACACCGAATCGCCCACGAGGCCGAACACTCCCTCACCCATGCGGTGCCTAAACTCTCGACCGCCCTCATCCACGCCTACCCATCAGGCCACTCGTGAGGCGGTGTGGACTCAGATCCAGATCACGCTGAGCATCCAGCGCGGCCCAAAAGCCTCGATAGCCTCCTCGGCGCCGAAGGTCTGGTCTCCCGGATCATTCAAGACGCCTAGGGCGCGGAAGCTCGCGGGGATCCAAGAGCCAGGATCCGGGCCTGTTCGGCCGCAGTGAACGGCGGCCTCAGCAAGTTGGGGTCATGGTGGCGGGTTCGGAACAGATCAACGATGAAGTTGATCCGGTCACCAATGTCATTCCAATCCGTCGCCGCACTCCCACGCGTGTCATGCGGGGTGCGATCCCACGTCGCGAGGAACGCCCGCAAGTCGGGGGATTCGATCGTCGCGAGCGTCTCAGGAAATAGAGGGCGGCCCAGGCGCGGTGCGACATCACGGCCGACATTGTGTATCTCCTCCCCGACTTGGAAGGTCAACGCGCGCGCGGTCACCAATCGGCCAAAGGGCCAAGGGATTGAATCAGCGATCCTTGGCTGCAGACGCCAGTGCTCATGGACGAGCGCAGACATGCTGCCCAACAACATCGCTTCGTCCCGGCGGTCCGGGTCAGCCTCCCCCGCAGCATTGAAGAACTGGCGATAGGCATCGCGCAAAAGAGTCTGGCCGCCCTGCGATGACGGCTTAGTGGATAGCTTCGAAAGGAAAGCCTCCAGCCCTTCGGGCGTGCGATCCTGTTCGCGGGCGAGTGCGCAGACAAAGCGCGCGCTCTGCCGGCCAAGATCGTCAATCACCGTTTTGTTTCCGGCCAAAATCGCGGCGCTCGTGCGTGACGACGCACGGTCGGCTGTCCACCAGCCGACAAGACCGCCCAGCAGTCCTGCCACCAGCGCACCCGCCCTTCGTGCCGACGGTGCATCACGACGCCGACCAAGTGCGGCGAATCCTGTTAGTGCACTTGTGGCGAAGCCTCCCAGGGGTGCCGCCACCAGGGTCCACTGAGTGTCCTCCTTGCGGATGGTGCGACCCGCGCGCAGTGAGGCCCACACCGCCCAAGCGTGGTACGTGGGCCCGGCCTCAGCGCCGATCACCTTCGTCATCGCTAATGAAAGTTCCCTGTGGATCAGCGTGATCCGAGCATTCGCACTCGCCGGATCGGACTCGGCGATCGCGCCGTCAATCAACTCCTGCCACCACTGCTCATCAGCCCAAAAGCCATCCGCTCGGACGGCCAACCAACCGGATCAGTCATGGCCGGACTATCCCACAGCAGGGCAATGCCAGAACCCGAAAACCCAACTCCGCGCCAACCCGCCTAGCCTGAGCCATTTTGCGCCTCGCTCCCCGGCGACTACCGGTTCCCGGGCGGGGTCGGCTACACCGATATCCCGGCGGAGGAGCTCTCAGGCCTCACGCATTCGATTGGGAATCCCGGGAATCTCAGAACCGGACCGTCACGGCGATCAATGCGACGAGGCCCAGGCCGGCAATGAAGCAGGCCATGATCCCGGCTATCGAGTACGGCATTGCTCCGTACTCTGCCTTCAGCACCCCGAGTTCCCGGCGATGCTGGATCCAGGCCAACGTCAGCGCCACCAGCCCCACGAGGATCATCAGGACACCGAGCACCTGGGGACTAACGAACGGTTCGCGAGCCTGATCCTTCGTCACCAAGTACTGGAAAATCTGGTAGATCGTGAATCCGAAACCGATCAGGGACGCACAGGTGCGAATCCACGCCATCAGCGTTCGTTCAAGAGCGAGCCGGGTGCGTTCGGCGGCGAGTCGCGTGGATGCGTCCAATGGCCGATCCGTCATGACCCCTCTTCCCGGGCACCACACCATGAACGCCCCAAACCTTGAACGTTCCAAACCTTGAACGTTCCAGTGCAGCGTAACCAGGGCGAAGGTCATCGGACCTATCCGTGAGGTCGACTGGTACGCAGACGACCAATCCCGTTAGCGTCCGGTCCCGCCGGAAGTAGAAGTTTGCCAGTCGCTGGGCTATCGTGATCCGGAGCCAGGGGGGCGCACATGATTCCACATCGCAATACCGGTCGTATCAGCACATGGGCGGTCGCCCTCGGCATTGGCGCGGCGATGGCCTCCGCGGGCACCGGGGTTGCCAGCGCCGATCGAACGGACTCCGCCACCGGGCCCTCGAGTGCCGCCGATGCGGCGACCCGGACCACGACGACCCAGACCACGACGACCCAGAGCACAGCGACCCAGACGACAGCGACCCAGACCACGACCCGGCCAGCGCGCCGGTCGGCGACTCCAACGACCCGCGACGCCGTCGATGCGCCGGCTACCTCGCGCCCCGCGGCGGTCGCGGCGCCGATTCGGACCATCGCCGCGCAACGCCGGACGACGCGACTGCCGAAACCGGACCCGAACCCGAACCCGAACCGCAGCATCGACCCCACCGGCGGCAACCCGATCGAGTCTCCCGCCTCATGGATGGCGGTGGCCGCCGCATCACGGAAGCTGGGCAGCCCCCAGGCGGCGGCACTGCCGGCGGCCTCACCATCGACGGCCCAGCCGCTCAGCCCGGCCGGCCCCAAGGCTGCCGCCGCCCAGCAGCCGACCGACCCATTCAGCGCCCTCTTCTCCGGCCTTGCCGCTGCTTTCTTCAACCAAACCCCGACGCTTCGCCCGGGCCAGTCCGGGCCGAGCACCAACGGCGTCGTCAGCGGCAACCTCAACGCCGTGGATCCGGACAGCCCGGCGCTGAAATTCACCATCACCGGTAAGCCGACCCGCGGCACCGCCACGGTCAACCCGGACGGCACCTTCTCCTATCGTGCGGACCCGTCGGTTGCCGCAACCGGGGCCACGGACACGTTTCGGGTCACGGTCAGCGACACCCCCAGCGGATTCCAGCTCCACGGCATCGGTGGTTTGATCAACCTGTTGACCTTCGGACTGATCGGAAGTCCCGGCGACTCCAGCACCAGCACCGTGACCGTCACCGTCGCGGCGTTCAACAACCTGCCCACCGGCTATGCGATCGTCGGACGCCCCGATCCGGTCACCGGGGTGGTGCGCGGGAACGTCGTCGGCAGCGACGCGGATGCTGATCAACTGACCTATAGCGGTTCGGCTATTACCGCTAAGGGTGCCGTAATTGTCACTGCCGCAGGCGATTTCACTTACACGCCGACCAGTCAGGCACTACAGATCGCCACGTCGCCCACCGCCGCCGCTGCCGATCGGCAGGATGGCTTCGACATCACCATCGACGACGGTCGAGGCGGACTGGTTGCGGTCGCAGTCACTGTCCCGGTCGGCACAACCGAAAGCCTCTCGACGTTCTGCGGCTGCACACTGATGCCCGCGAACACCGTGTTCCACGCCGACGTGCGAAACCTGCCGGTGCTGGCCAAGTCCGGCACCTGGTTGTCCGTGCTCGGCGCCGACCGGGGCGCGACGTTGCGCGCCACCTGGGGCGGTGAGCCCTGGATGGGCAGCATTGGCGGCATGCCGGTGAACGTCGTCGGCGCCTCGCGGCCGGCCGAGCGGGTGATCTTCAATCGTGGGCTGTCCACCAGCGGTCCGAGCATCGATGACCGGCCCTACGCCATCCCCGACTACCCGATCGTGGAGGGCATGGGATCGGCGGGCGCGGGCACGGTGCCAGCCTGGGACCGCCATCTGCTGGTGTTCCAGGAGGGTACGTGCATCTCCCAGGAGCTCTACAACGTCGCCAACGGTACCGAGTTGCCCGCCAATGGGATTGGCGACGCCCTGGCCAACGGCATCTATGCCAGCCAGTACGGTTCGGCGTGGATCGCCGAGGCCGGCGTCCGCTACGACATGAGCGACCCGCTCTACCCCGCCATCGGTGCGGCGAATGCCAGCCGGCTGCCCTACCTGCCGCTGATCCTGCGTCCCGATGATCTCGAGCGCGGCCATATCGACCACATGCTCGGCATCACCATCGCCAAGGACCGTGGCACCGGCTACACCTGGCCGGCGCGGGCAGGTGACGGCACCGG
>SYAA01000263.1 GCA_005789055.1 Actinomycetota bacterium | reverse complement strand
GCGTCATCCCACGCAGCGTCAAGGTGTCCGAAGCGCCCGGATACAGCATGACGATCATCGATTACGACCCGGGTTCGCGGGGCGCCATGAGTTATCTCGACGCCAGCCGCGAGCTGGCGCTCCGGCCGTCCCCGGGGCCGATTAACAGGGAGGCACAGCCATGACAAAGCCATCACGCCGCAAGGGGGGCCTCGGCCGCGGATTGGCGTCGCTGATTCCTACCGGCCCTGCCGACGGCGGTCCTCGGTTGGGTGAGGCGGCCGCAGATGTCGTGATCGGTGGCACGGCGGGCGAGGTCGTGGTCGCCGGGGGGGACTATTACCGGGAGATCGACCCGGCGGCCATCGTCCCCAACCCGCGCCAGCCACGCCAGGTGTTCGACGAGGAGGCGCTTGCCGAGCTTGTGCATTCGATCCGTGAATTCGGCCTGATGCAGCCGATCGTGGTGCGAGAGGTCGCCTCTGGTTCTGGCGGCACGCACTACCAGCTCGTGATGGGGGAGCGCCGCTGGCGGGCCTCCCAGCAGGCCGGCCTGACGGCGATCCCGGCAATCATCCGTGAGACCACCGACGACAATCTGCTCCGGGATGCCCTGTTGGAGAACATCCACCGGGCGCAGTTGAATCCCCTTGAGGAGGCGGCTGCCTACCAGCAGCTACTCGAGGAGTTCGACGTCACCCAGGATGAACTGGCCACCCGTATCGGCCGGTCACGTCCGGTGATCAGCAACATGATCCGGTTGTTGCGGTTGCCGATCGCCGTGCAACGGCGAGTCGCCGCCGGCGTTCTCTCGGCTGGGCACGCTCGGGCGCTCCTGTCGCTGGAGGCCGGCGCTGAGGCGCAGGAGGAGCTTGCTGCTCGCATCGTGGCAGAGGGACTGTCGGTGCGGGCCACCGAGGAGGCCGTGACATTGGCGAATCGCGACGTCACCAAGACGCCGCCGCCGTCGCGGCGCAAGCCGATCCAGATGCCGGGCCTGCAGGACATTGCCGAGCGGATCTCTCGCAGTTACGACACCCGGGTGATGGTCAGCCTCGGCAAGCGCAAGGGCAAGATCGTTGTCGAATTTGGATCGGTCGAGGACCTACAGCGCATCGTGGCGCTGATGGACCCGCAGAGCGCGAATTAGGCCACGCTTCACGCCGAACCCCATTACGTCACAGTGACGCAAGTGGGTCGGCTAGTCCCCGGGGAGCCGCCGGAGTAGCGGGCCTATCTGAATTCCCCTGTGGGACGGCCTGAATCCCCCTGTGGGACAGTCTCAATCCCCCTGTGGGACGTTCTCAATCCCCCTGTGGGACAGGGAAACTCGTGGGACCGGCGCCCGGCACGGCGGATATTGGCCGGGGAGTGGCGCGTTCTCCTATCCTTGAGGGGCCGCCATGCGCCTTGCACCGCGGGAAAGCCGGGGAGGCTAGTGTCCGTTCTGATCAGGCCCCTGCGGCTCGACGGGTTCGAGCAACTGCCCAAACATGCGCGACGTTGCGTGTTCTGGGAGGTCGATCCGCGGACCCTGGCCGGCGAGCACCTGCCTGACCCCGAGTTCGAGAAGGAAGCGTGGCTGTCGATGGTCATGCTGGAGTGGGGTTCGTGCGGTCAGATTGCCACGAGCGCCCCCCATGACGACTCTCGGGACGCCGAGGAGCCATGCCTTGGCTACGTGCTCTACGCGCCACCACGGGCGGTACCACGGGCTCAGCAGTTCCCCACCGGTCCGGTGAGCGCCGACGCGGTGCTGCTGACCTCCATGGGCGTGGAACCCGGCCAACCCGAGGGGTTACCAGCGATGCTGATCGGGCACGTGGTGAGCGAACTGGTACGACGGGGGGTGCGGGCGCTGGAGGCCTTCGGCCGCACGGAGGCGGCCGCCGAACTGCGGGATGCCGATCGGGTGGATCCACACCTGCAGTCCGCGATCGCGGCCCTCGGTGATTGTTCTTTCGACCAGTGCATGATCGATGCGGGCCTACTGCTGGATACGGGATTCACCGTGGTCGCCCCGCACCGTTACTTCCCACGCCTGCGCCTGGAACTGGACCGGGGCCTGGGTTGGAAGGCCGAGGTGGAGGCCGCATTGGAGCGCCTCTTGGAAGGCGCTGAGTTACAACAACCCGTCGGCAGCGGTTAGACGGCGGGCCGGCCCTGGTCCACCGACTGCTCGTGGGCCAGTAATTCGGCGAAGGTCAACGTCCCGGTCGGACGGTCGTTCTTGCCGAGAAGGTAAAGACGCTTGACCGCCGCGAGAACGGCCTCGGCGATGGCGTCGCGACACTCCCGGGTCATGAGCATGCTGAGATCGTGGGGACTGGTGATGTAACCGACGTCGATCTGCACTGTTGGCATACGGGTGAGTCGCAGCAGATCCCACGTTCGGCCATGCGTGCGGCAATCTCGTAATCTGGTGCGCGCCACTACTTCTCGCTGCACGAAGTCCGCCAGATTGCGCCCGATGGTCGACACGGAACCGTGTGGACTGCCGAAGTAGAAGCAGGACACGCCACTTGCCGACGGGCTGGGCTGACTTTCGAAGCGAAGGCTGATCATGAGATCAGCCCCGAGCGTGTTGGCGGTAGCGGCACGCTCGGCATCGGCCGGATTGCGGTTCGCCGGACGGGACAGGAATGTCTCCATGCCGATCGCGGTCATTCGCCCCTCAAGCCGGCTGGCCAGATCCCACAGGATGTCTGCTTCGCTGATCGGGCCCTCAGGACCGTGCACGATCAGACCGCGATCATCCCCACCGCGGCCGGGATCGATGATGATCCTCTTGCCCGACAACCTCGGGCCGGAAACCCGAACGTGCTCTTCCTCGCGGATGGCGTGGAGTGATCCGCCGGTAACGCGGGAACCCAGAAAGTAAAGGGAGCGCAGCGTTTCCGGCCCGCAGATACCGTCCGCTGCCAGCCCGCACTCGCGCTGGTAGGACATCAGCGCATTGTGCGTCTGCAACCCGAAGTAGCCGTCCACCAACGCGGTGTAGAAGCCGAGGTCCTGCAGCCGTGACTGAAGGGTGGCAACGTCGTCACCGTACATCGGTGCGCCGAACTGGTGGGCAAGCGTGCGGGCGCCGAGGCGGTAGGACGCCTCCCGCAGCGCGCGGTGGGTGGCGTCTCCGACGAGGCCGTCGACCAAGAGTCCTCGGCGCTGTTGGAAGGCCCGCACCGCGTGGTCGAGTTCGGCGTCGAAGTTGTCGAGCGCCACATGCCGCCCGGTCGTTAAGTTGTCGTCCGGATATTCCAGTAACCCGAGAGCGGCCAGGGCAGCCCGAATCTCGACAACCGCGCTACCGCGGTCCCCCAGACGCACCACACCGCTTGGAGCGCCGCCCGGTCGTGAGGCGGCACCGTCGGCACCGTCGCTGGGAGTCCGCATGGTGGGTATTGTCGCAGATGAAGCGGGTCTTGAGGAAACCCCTCCGACGTCACGCGGGTAACGAATGCGTCTCTGCAGTTGTTATCCGCGCGGTCCGCGACCGTTCTAGAGGACGTCGGCGAGCTCGCGCAGCAACGCCGCCTTGCCTTTGGCGCCGACGACCCGTTTCACCGGCTTTCCGTCCTTGAATAAAATCAGTGTCGGAATTGAAACCACCTGGTAATCGCGAGCCGTCTCCGGGTTGGCGTCCACGTCGAGCTTGGCCACGGTCAGCTGCCCGGACTTCTCCGTGGCGATCTCCTCGAGGACCGGAGCCACCATCCGACACGGGCCGCACCAAGTAGCCCAGAAGTCCACCAAAACCGGTGTGGCGCTGGACAGCACAGCCTCAGCGAAGGTGCTATCGGTGACGTTCACCGTCGCGGCGCTCATGCGGGCGCCATCTCGCTCTGCTCGTGCGACTCGACCCGCCACCGCTCGGCGTCGATGGCCGCGGCACAGCCGCTGCCGGCCGCGGTGATCGCCTGTCGGTAGGTGCGGTCCACCAGATCGCCCGCGGCGAACACCCCGGGCAGCGAGGTGGCGGTGCTGTGTTCGGCAACTTGAACGTAGCCGTCGGGATCGACCGCGACGGCATCGCGGACCAACGCTGAGCGCGGATCATGGCCGATCGCGATGAACACGCCGGTGACCGCGAGCGTGGACTCCGTTCCGCTGACCGTATCGCGCACGCGCAGGCCCGTCACGGTGGTGTCGCCCTCCACGGCGAGCACTGCGGTGTTGGTCAGGAACGTGATCTTGTCGTTGGCCCGGGCGCGCTCCAGCATGATTCGGGATGCGCGGAACTCGTCGCGGCGATGCACAAGAGTGACGCTGCGCGCGAATCGGGTCAGGAAGGTGGCCTCCTCCATGGCGGAATCACCACCACCGACTACGGCGATGTCCTGATCTTTGAAGAAGAATCCGTCACAGGTGGCACAGGAACTCACGCCGCGGCCCAGAAGTTCTTGCTCCCCAGGGACCCCGAGGTAGCGCGGAGCCGCACCCATGGCCAGGATCACCGCCCGGGCGCGGTGGGTCTCCCCGCCTGCAGTGACCACCTCCTTGACCGGTCCGGCCAGGGACACCGATTCGACGTCTTCCATCTGTAGATCGGCGCCGAATCGCAGGGCCTGTTCGCGCATCTCGTCCATGAGTTCGGGTCCGGTGATGCCGGAACGGAATCCGGGGTAGTTTTCCACCTCGGTGGTGGTCATCAGCGCCCCGCCGAAAGACGTGCCCTCGAAGACCAGGGGTTTGAGTTGAGCCCGCGCCGTGTAGAGGGCGGCGGTGTATCCGGCCGGCCCGGATCCGATGACGATGACGTCATGCAGGGTGGTGTTATCGGTCATTCCAGCCTTTCTGACTGACAAACGGTCCCCTACGCAAAACACGCGCAAGTCTGCTGTCTCCCAGGATAGGCCCCGACTAGGGTCGCCCCGGCGGGACCGTCGGAGAAACGGTGATGAGCCGGGCACTGGTCGGCGTGCTGGTTGCCGGCCCACCGGACTGCAGCAGGACAGAAGTTCCGGCGGCGAGGGCGATGAGAAGTGCGGCCGCGGCGGCGCCGCCGAGCAGCAGCCGACCGGTTCCGGCAGTCGGCCGCG
Source organism: Actinomycetota bacterium (assembly GCA_005789055.1). Classification (GTDB taxonomy): domain Bacteria; phylum Actinomycetota; class Actinomycetes; order Mycobacteriales; family Mycobacteriaceae; genus Mycobacterium. The sequence goes on along the minus strand of SYAA01000263.1, from coordinate 3,787 downwards.
CCGCGTGAGCGGGTCGGCGCGATGGCCGCCCGGTCACCCGGTGCCGCTCTGGCGGGGACACCATCGCCCTAGTGTGCCGCTCAGGCGTGGGTCGTGGGGGACAGACAGCCCAACAAGGTCGCCAACCGCGCCCTGGCTCGGGCGCACCGGCTTTTAACCGTTCCCTCGGCGATGTTGAGCAGTCTGGCAGCGTCGGCCACGGAGTAGCCGTGCATGTCGACGGCAAGGACGGCAGCGCGCTGATCTGCAGGCAGGCGCATCAGTGCCTGGCGCACCATGATCGACGTCTCGACGTGCGCCGTTCGGTCTGACACCGAGCGGTGGTCCTCGGTCAGCTCCTCGGCGGGAGAACCGTTGCGGCGCAAACGATCCAGGCAGGCGTTCACGACAATCCGGTGCAGCCAGCTGCCGACTGCCGCGTCGCGACGGAACGAACCGGCCGCGCGGTGCGCGGAGAGCAGTGCCTCCTGCAGGGCGTCGTCGGCGTCCTCGGCGGTCTCGGTACGCCGCCGCGCAAGCCGACGTAACTGCATGCCATGACGCCGAATCAATTCCTCGAACGCGCGGCGGTCACCGGCGACGTGGGCGGCAAGCAGATCGGCGTCGTTGCGACCGTCGGGGTTTAAGCAGGGCACGGCCGGACATTAGCCAGTGTTGCGATACGGGGCACTTCACCCGCCGACGGTGCTCCACGGACTGGTTTTAGGAAGCGGCGCGCACCGTGATTTCGGAGACGTCGGTGCGACTCTCCCCAGCCGTCTGACCCATGGTCGAGATCCACACCAGAAGGTGCGAGGTGGGCCCCGCGCTGGGCACCGAAATAGTGTTGGTTCCGGGCTTGAGGGCGGTGGGTCCGGTCAGCAGGATGGTGTCCTGAAGATCCGCCGGACTCGCCGTGGGTGAGCTACGGATCTGGACCTGGGTACCGGTGCTGGACACCGCGACGGTGACGCTGCCGACCACGGTGGGTTCGGGCAGTTCCAGCATCAGCCCGACTCCGTTTTTGAAATTCGGGAACGGAACGGTATCGGTGTAGGTATCCGTCGGCCAGGCCGTTGATTGGTCGCCGTCTATCGCCAGCCCGGCCAGGCTCGGGGCGTCAGCCCCGCCGTCGGGTGAGAAAACTTCGGCCGCAACAGGTTTGACAATTGCGCCGGTTGCGCTGACGCTGGGCGCAGTGGTCGTGTTCAAGCCAAGCTGATCGCTCTTCAGTCCATCACTGGTATCACCGAAGATCCGGCCGAGCAGCGAGGCCATCACGGCCAGTGCGACTAGCAGCACCGCGGCACCCACCCCGACACCGATGAGCAGTTTGCGACGCTGTAGCGCGGCGGCATCCTGGCCGCCCGGAATCCTGCGCGACGTCCTGGGTGCCGCATCGCCAACCGGCTCCATCAGGTCGGTCCGGTCGGCTGCTGCCGTCGCCTGCTGCAGCAGATGCAGCAGAGTGGCGGCGGTGCTGATTCCGCCGCCGGGCTGGATCGCCCGGCTGGCCGCCGCGGAGATCTGGAACGGGATCGCGGCGTTGACCGCGGACGGATCGACCGGCTCACCGGCCGCAGCGGTGTCGGCGGGCCGCAGTCCGCTCGAAGTTCCGTGCTCGGGCAGCGGCCAGCGGTCCACGAGCAACGCATACAGCGCGGCTCCGATGCCCCTGACGTCTCCGGCCGGGGTGGCCCCGGCCAGCGTTGCCGGGAAGGCGAGCGCCACGTCACCGTCGATGCTGACCCGCACCCGGCCGGGGTGTTCCACCGACAGTGCGACACCGGCCCGGTGTGCCTCGTCGGCCGCCGCGGCCAGTGACTGGATCGCCCGGGCGGCGCCCAACGGCGACGGTGAGGTATCGGCTACCTCCCTGAGCGAGCCGCCCCGGATCCACTCCGACACCACCAGCCCACTGCCGGTGGCGAGTTCACTGCCATCGGACACTCCACTGCTGGCAGAGATTTTGGTGACATCGAGCACCCGGGCCAGGCCCGGCCGCTGGATCCGGCTCAAGGCCAGTGTGCGGGCCAGGATCTCGTCGATCTGTGCATCCGGCATCCTGCGGTCGGGATCGATCAACGTGAGCGCGACCTGCCGGTCCAGGGGAACGTCGAGGGCCTGCCAAAACTGCAGTTCGGGAGGCCCGCCGTGGAACACCAGCAGCCGGTATCGCCCGTCGGCGACGGTGGCACCCGGGCTAAGGCTCGACGGGGATCTGGGGCTCGACGGGGATCCGGGGCTCGACGGGGATCCGGGGTTCGACGGGGGCTGCGCGGCGGTCTGCGCATGCTTCCCTGATTCCGCCGGCGGCCACGGGTCCGCGGCCACATCCGGCTGGAATTCGTCGGCCGACGTGCGCGGAATCCGGGTGGTCGGGTCGTCGGGGCGACCCGGCGGCGCACCTGAGGGGCGTTCGCTCAGTTCCGGCACCTTTCCTGTCGCGAGTGCGTGGTCGACCTCAGAGTACGTGACGGGAGTAGCCCTTTGGGGCAGGTGAGAGTTCTGAGGCGGTGACGAGTCGCCGGACGGCGGGCGTCGGCGAAGCACTCGCCGGACCGCTCCGACTGCGGCAAGGGCGTCCGGCACCCGGGCGCTGAGCATGACCGCCGCCAGGATCGGCAGCATGATCGAGGCGACGATCCCGAGCCGGACCATGGATCCGCCACCGCCGCGGGCGGTCAGTGCCGACAGCCCCAGCAGCCGGTCGGCTCCGGTGGCGACGAAAGCGGCCAGCAGTGCGGCCCCCGCGGTGGCCCCCACAGTGCGGATGACCGTGGGATCTAACAGTCGGCCGTTCGGTGGGCGCAGCGACCGCCGCAGTAACAGGTGGCCGAGCACGGCGCCCGCGAGAAATCCGAGTCCGTTAGCCGCACCGAGATAGCCGGCCACAAGTTCGGGGTCGTCGGTCAGGTGCGGGGCCGCCAGGGAGGCCACGATCTTCACGATCGTTATCGCGATGATGATCAGGATCGGCGTCCAGGGTTCGTCTCGGGCGTAGAACACCCGAAGTTGCAGCAGCACCAGCGCGTAGGGGATCAGCGTGAAGGCGGACAGCGCGATCGCGATGCCGAGATAGTTGGCATCGACCTCTCCGAATTTGCCGTAGGCGAAGAGGGCGCTGCCGATCGCGGGTCCGCTGATGGTCATGAACGCCACCACCGGAAGCAGTGTCACCATGGTCAGCCGGGTGGCCAGCGACAGGTCGGCGATCACGGCCGGGACGTCGTCGGCAGCAGCGTTGCGGCTCAGTCGCGGCATGACGACCGTCAGAATGGTCACTCCGATGATGCCGAAGGGCAGTTGCAACACCAACCAGGTGTAGTTGTAGATCGCCGGCCCGGACGCGGCGGCGGTGCTGGCGATCTGGTTGCCGACGATCAGCCCGACCTGGCTAATCAGCACGTAGAGCACCATGGCGGCGGCCATCATTGCGAACCGCTTGAGCCGCGCATCGATTCCCCACAGCGGCCGCAAGCTGATCCGCTCGGAGCGGAGGGCGGCCAGCAGGATGGCGGCCTCGGCGAACACCCCCAGCGTCGTTCCGATGCCGAGCACCAACAGCTTCGCGTTGCCCATCTGCACCGGGTCCACCGAAAGCTCTCCCGGCACCATCAGGTAGAGGCCGAGGGTGGCGATCGCGACCACATTGTTGGCGACCGGCGCCCAGGCTGGCGGGCCGAACACGTTGCGGGTGTTCAGGATTGCCATGAATACCGATGACAGCCCGTAGAAGATCACCTGTGGCAACAGCAGATAGGCGAACGCCGTCGTGAGCGGTGCATTGACCTTCGGATCGGCTCCG